>CBFDAZ010000009.1:0-24378 GCA_965602825.1 uncultured bacterium | reverse complement strand
TCTAACGCGCTTCGGCCAACGGAGGCCTCGCTGGGTTCTGTTATACGGCATTCCGGTTCCTGCACACAACCCCCCAATGGCGGATGCGCGTACGGTGCCGGTCGACTGAGACACAGAACGAGATCGCGCTGGGCGGAACCGTGATGGGATGGGGCTGCTCCGGCGGGGGGAGTTGGGAGGACGAAGGCGGGTGGTGATCGTTCCCTTCACGTGAGACTGCGGGCCAGCTTGTCCAGATCGGAGGAACGGAGCCTGCGAATGCGCCGGGCAAAGTCTCTGACTTCCTCCTCGTCGATCTGCCCCATGGCGAGGAACCGCGTGGATTCCTCGGAGGTGGGTTCTCCACCTTCGTGGTCCAGGTAGCTCTCGTCCCAGTTCTTGTAGTCAACCAGCTTCTCGCCCATCATCTTGCATCGCGAGCACCGGTACTTCACATAGACCCAGACGGGCTCCCAATGACTCATGAAATAGCCGTGCTGCAGGATCTCACGCGCCTCGATCCGGTGGCCACACACACAGACGATTCTTGGGCTCCCTGACATGCGGCCTATCCTCCGGTTCGCACGCTGACGATGATAACACAAACAAGGTGACACAATCAAGCAGAACGGAGGGCGAGCCAGGCCTCGGTGGCCCAGCACCCCGGCCATCTCGATGTGCGCGCAAAAACCCTCCGCGGACCGGTCGCGGCAAGGAGGGATTGCCGGAGGTGCGCCGAATACAGCCTAACTTGCGTCCTGGAAAGCCGACTCGGGTGTGATTCTCGGGCGGGCTCACGCGCCCACGACGGATTTGTGCGCCTCCTCGGCGGCATGTCCTGACCTGTCTGGTGGGAGCGCGAGACGAGTTGTATGGCACGAGCGTAACCGGCCGGAACACACGTATACGGCAGTCAGCAATCAAGGGCTCTATGATGGCGGCCGAGCGGGCACCCCACGCGGGTCTCAGGTCGCTCTCAAGGAGTATGCCAATGGAAGAGAAAACCCGCCGGATGATTACGTGGGTGGTCGTCGGCTGCCTGGTGGCAGTGATTGCGGCATTCGCGATCTCGCGCAAGACCGAGCTCGATCGCATGGCCGACAGGATTACCTACGGCTCTCCCGCCGAGCAGCTCGCGGCGACCGAGAGACTGGTCAGGAAGCAGAAGTTGCTCGAAGCGCTCGACGAGCGCCCGCGGTGGGTGCAGGATCGGGCGATGCTCGCGGTGGCGCGGATCGGCAACTACGATGCGCTCTGGGAGGCCGCCGGCACGATCGGGGTGCTCGACGCTACGCCTCAGGCCCGCCTCGCCGAGACGATGCGCAAGCAAGGGGAGGTCGCACTTGACCTGCTCATCGAGGCCATCCAGGACAAAGATGCTAACCGGAGAGCCTGCTGTGACGGGCCGGTGGGCGCGATTGGGGAGCCGTCGATCGATCCGCTCGCGGACCTCATGTCAGCCTGGGACCAGTACGTGCGCGACATCGTGCGCGACCAGCAGCATGCCATCGTCACCGCCATCTACAACAAGCGGAAGGCCGCTCAGGACCTGGTGGACATACGCGAGCAGTGGCTCGCCGAATACGAAGCCATCGCGGCCGAGACCAAAGCAACCGCGGACATCAAGCAGGTCGCCGAGCAGCGCAAGAAGGTGAGAGAGGCCAAAGAAGAGCTGGCGGCGATCAAGCCCACCAACATCGTGGACGACCTGCTGATGGACGTCTTGAAGGAACCGCCCCCGTCGGCCGAAGAGAAGCAGCAGGCCGCGAAGTACCTCCGACGAGTATCAACAGCCAAGGCTACAATCACCACGACCAAGATCCCCGTCATCGGGGCCATCATCGACCAACTCCTCACCGATGGGGACCCCGACGTGCGAGCCACGGGGTGCGAGCTGCTAGGGCAGTGTGGGAATCAGACATATGGGCTGACTGGCGATGTGGTGGGCGCGCCGCTGGCCGCCGCGGAGGCCGCGAAGATGGTGGCGCCGCTGCTCAATCGGCTCCAGTCCGACGCGGAGTGGACCGTGCGCCGCAAGGCGGCCATCGCGCTGGGCCGTCTGCAACTGGTGGCCATGGAAGAGGGTGCCACCCGGCCGTTGATTGCCGCGCTTGATGACGCCCGCCCGGAAGTCAAGGCCGCGGCGGCTCAGGCCCTGGGCATGGTCGCCAAAGCCCGCCCCTTCGACACCGAGAAGCTGGAGTGGACGGAGACGGGACCAAACGACACCGCGAAGGCCGCCGCCGCGCCACTGGCCGTGACACTGCGCACCAACCGCCGGGGTGCTGCCGGGGAGTTGGCAGTCGCTCTCGAGTGGGTCGGCACGCCGGCCATTCCGCAACTCGAGCCGGCGCTCAACCATCCCGACCAGGAAGTCCGCCTGCTGTCTACCCGGACCATTGCCGGGATCGGCACGGAGGCGGCGGTCGCCCCGCTCGCCAGGGCGCTGGACGACGAGGACGTGTCGGTGCGCCAGACGGCAGCGAACGCGCTCCGAAGCCTCGCGACGCCGGACGTCATCCCTCAACTGATCGACGCACTGGGAGACGAAGACTGGAAGGTCTACTACGCGGCGAAAGATGCGTTGGCCAGACTTGCCGAGGCGGCCGTGCCCCAACTGGTGCAGGCGCTTCGCAGCGAGAGCCCCAGGGTCAGCTACACCGCCGAACAGGCCCTGGCGGATATCGGCGGGCCCGCCGTCGCCCCTCTGGTGGCGAGCCTGGTGTCGGACGATCCCAGCGTCCTCAAGTGGGTGTCCATTGCTCTCGGCGACATCGGCTACGAGGCCGTAGCCCCCGCAGCGAAGATCCTCAGGAGCCATGAGAAACCGTCCGCCCGCGCGGCCGCGGCTCGTGCGCTCGGCCGAAGCGGCCAGGGAGATGCCGTCGCCCCGCTGATCAAGGGGGCGGACGACCCATCGGCTACCGTCCGTAAGGCGGTCGCCTCCTCTCTCGTCCACCTCGGCAACCCAATGGCCACTCCGACCCTGGTGGCGCTCTTGCAGGACCAGGATGTCGGGGTCCGCGCCGCGACCATGGACAGGCTCTCCGAATGGTACGATCCGCCGGCCGTGCCGGCGTTGGCCAGGCTCCTGACCACCTCCGATCAAGACGCGCAACGACGCGCAGCGATCCTGCTCGCCGAGCATGTGGGCGGCCAGGAGGAGCTGCGGGCCGCGGTAGCCAGCGCCACAACGGCAGGCGAGGCGCACGATGTGCGCCGCGGAACCATGGATGCCATCGCCGACGCCGTCGAGGACCTGCAGCAGCCGGCCGGCTCTCACGCCGAGAGCCAGGCGACCCTGGATAGCTACCTGAAGGGTGACGCCAAGTATGCTGCCGTCAATGGCATCTCTACCGTAGCGCAGAAGCCTGGAACGGCCCAAGTCCGCGATTGGGCCTTGGGCATCCTCGAGAACACGCTGGACGATGAGGATGTGGAAGTGCAGCAGACCGCTGCCGTAACGATTGCAACGGCCCGGGTGCCCGGAATCCTACAGGAGGCGGTAAGCGACCCGGCCGGGACCGGCCGGGACGACGTCCGCCGGGCGTCGGTGGAGGCCCTCGCGCTCCTGGGTACCGGGGACTCCATAGACGACCTGATCCCGCTGTGCAAGTCCGGACCGATCGAGGACAGGGTGCGAGCCGCTCACGCCCTCGGCAGCATCGGTCGGCGGATCTCCGCGGCAACCGAAGGGAAAGACCCCAAGGTCAAAGAGGCAGCCGACAGGCTGATCGAGTTGGCGCGGGACGAGAAGAACGAGGCCCTGCGCGCGAAGTTCGGGGTCGCCGTAGCCATGATCGGGGAGGGCGCCGTGGCCCCCGCCATCGAGTACCTCGAAACGGCGCCCGACAACGAGAAGCCGTTTGCCGCCGCGGTCTTGGGCAAGTTGGGTAATGTCGCCGTTGATCCCTATCTGCTCCGGGCCCGTAACCGGCTCCGGGATCAGCCCGAGCAAAAGGAACTCCGGGACTGGCTGGCCATTACGCTCTACGTGACGAACGACAAGATGGCGCGAGACTATGTCGCCGCATTGCCTGACGATGAGAAGCCGGAACGCGACGAGACCGAACCCCTGCTCAGAGAGGCCGAGGACGAACTCATCAAGCTGCTGGATGCGTCCTAGGCGGTGCGAAGCCCGCATCGGCGGACACGCGTTGGCTGTTCGCTGCACCAACGTCGCGACGACAACAGGGAGTAGCACGCGATGACTAAGCGGACCTATGCCGTCATTGCCCTTGTCGTTCTTGTGATCGTAGCGGGGATCGCTGCGGCGCAGTGGCAACGGGCCCGGAAGACGGCCGAACTGCTCGATGACCTCGACACCGAGAGTGCCGACGTGGCTGTGGATACCATCCACGAACTCAAGAAGCGGGGCCACGCAGTGGAGGGGGACCTCATCGCTCGGCTCAACAGCGCCCGCAAGAAAGAGCGCCTGCGAGCAGCGCTCCTGCTTGGGGAGGTCGGCCGGGCCGATAGGTCCGGCCCCGCGCTTGCCAGGCTGCTTGACGATGAATGGGACCCCGTGCGCCACGCTGCAGCACAGGCGCTCGGCCGTCTGGGCTACGCCCCCGCCATGTCCCAGCTTCTGGTGGTGGTGCACGATGAGGACCAGGACATGGACACCCGCTGCATCGCTGTGCAGGCCATCGGCGCGCTCGCCCAGAGCGGCAGCCTGGATGAGGTGGACCGTAAGATCTGTGTCCCGCCCCTGGCCAAGATCCTGAAGCGGCGGCCCGAGGTGCCGCCCCCGGAAGAGGAAGAGGAGGCGGAAGAAGAGCCGGCTGAGGCTGAGGAGGAAGACGAGGAGGCCACGGAAGCCGAAGAGGAGGAAGAGGCGCTGCCGGAGGAGCCGGCACCGGCTGACACCGAAGCGGAGCTGCGCATACAGTGTGTGTTGACCCTCGGATTGCTGCATGCCCCCCAGGCGGTCGAGGCACTACTGGAGTCCACGGACGACACGATCGAACCGTCGGCGGTCGTCCGTAGTTATGCATGCATGGCAATCACGGATCTGCCCGACCTGCCTGAAGACGACATCGAAGCGGCGCTGATGGGCGACAAGCTACTCGATGCGCTGGAGGACTCGGCCGCAGACGTGCGCATGCACGCCGCCATGGCTTTGGCCACACACACTGACTTCCGCAGCGAAGCGATAGACAACAGAATCAATGACGCGCTCAAAGCGATGGCCCAGGAGTTGACTGAGGAGGGCGAACCGTTCTACTGGGCCCGGGAAGCGGCCCGCGTGGCATGCAACAAACGACATGTCGCTCTGCAGGAGACCGAGACGAGTGATGAGAGTAGCTCCTGACTGCTGCCGGGAGCTCCTTTGACATAACGGAGGCGTTCCATGTCAACTCGCTGGTTTGCGCTCTGCCTGGCCCTCATGCTCCCGATTGTCCTTCTCGCCGGGTGCGCTCTGGACCCGATCGAGGAGCAGGAAGAGAAACTCGAATCAATGAAGGAAGGCGAGCGACGGGCAGCCGTCGCAGCGCTCAAGACCCTCGACGACGACCGCACCATTGAACTGCTGGTTGAGACCCTGGAGGGCGATCCGGAGTTGCTGGAGGAAGCCGGGAACGCCCTTGTCCTGAAGGGGCGCGAGTGGGAGGCCGAGCACCCCAACGCCAAGAAGAGCGAGCAGAACCCCGTGATCGAGCAACTCAGCAACACCATCGCCGACATGCACCTGGAGGCCGCCGTACGCACCAAAGCCTGCTGGGTCCTGGGCGAGATCGGGAGCCGCCGGGCCATCGCTGCCTTGAAGGGGCGCGGGACCGACCCCTCGTCCATGAAAGTGCGGGCCGAATCGGTGACCTCTCTGCAAAAGCTCGGCTACCACTCGGACGCCGCCGAGAGGGAAATGCTCGCCGACGGGAAGTTCGTCGAGACGTATGACCCTGAGGAACGAGGCATGGTCATCGAGGAGCCCGAGGAGTCCGAGACACCACCAGAGGAGGGCGCGGCGGGGGACGCCGTCTGACGGCAGTCAAGACCTCTCAAACACTGCAACTCAACCGGTCGGCGTGGACCAAGGCGTTGGCTCCTCGGAGACAACGCCTTTTCGTGTTGGCAGGGAACATTTCCAGGAGACCCCTGCGTTACCGATAGTGTGACGTGAACCGGGGGGCGACAGCACGCACACTATCCCCCCGCGAGTCCGGTAGTTGGAGGTGGGTCGCCATTAGCGTTGCCATCCGAACTGAGGGGCTCACCAAGGTCTACCGCATTGGTGTCCGCGGCTCACATGTTGGCATCGGTGACCTGACGATCGAGGTACCCGAGGGTGTGATCTTCGGGCTGGTCGGTCCCAACGGCGCGGGGAAGACGACAACGCTCAAGCTTCTGCTCGGCCTGCTCTTCCCGACCCGCGGCTCCGGCGAAGTTCTGGGCCTGCCGCTCGGCAGCCCCGGCTACAAATCGCGCATCGGTTACGTCCCGGACGGACCGTACTTCTACGACCACCTCAATGGACCCGAGCTCCTTCGCTTCTACGGTACCCTGTTCGGCCTGCGCGGCAAAGACCTCGACCAGCGCATCGAGCGACTGCTCGACCTGGTCGGCATGGCCGACCGCGCCCACTTCCGGGTCAGTGAGTACTCAAAGGGCATGCTGCAGCGGATTGCCGTTGCACAGGCGCTCCTGAACGACCCGGATCTTGTGTTCCTTGACGAGCCTACGGCCGGCCTCGACCCCATGGGCGCCATCCAGATGCGCCACGTCATCACTGAGCTTCGTGACCAGGGCAAGACCGTCTTCCTCTGCTCGCACCTGCTCAAGGACATGGAGCCCATGTGCGACCAGGTCGGCATACTGAGCAACGGCCAGCTGAAGCTCGTCGGGTCCATCGACGACCTGCTGCAGGGGGAGGCCGGCTACCGCGTCTGTTGTGCGACCGTCTCGCCTGAACTGAAGCAGAAGGTAAGCGCCTTGAGCTCCGAGGTGTCGGAGGAGAACGGCACCCTGCGGCTCAGGACCCCCGACCAGAACAAGGCGCTCGAGATCGCCGGACTGCTCAGCGACGGCGGCGCCGAAGGCCTTGAAGTTGGGCCGGACCGACTCACGCTGGAAGAAGTGTTCCTCGAGGTCGTGGAAGGCGAATCGGGTGACTGATCGGTGGAAACCAAAAACAGACCGGGCATCAACTTCCGTGCCATCTACCGAGTAGCCGCTGCGACGTTCTTCGAGGCCAGGCGGCGTCGGTTCCTCAACATTATCCTGATCTTTGCCGTCATACTCATCGGCCTCTCGTCGCTGTTTGCGACGCTCTCCCCCAGCGCGCAGCTCCAGATGCTCATTGACGTCGGCCTCGGCGCCATCCGCCTGTGTGGCATGCTGATCGCCGTATTCCTGGGGGCGCGTCTCATCGCTGACGAGATCGAGAAACGAACGGTCGATGTGCTCTTGGCCAAGCCCGTGCGGCGCTCCGAGTTCATCATCGGCAAGTTCTTTGGCGCCTGGGCGACGGTCTTCGCCAGCCTCCTGCTCATGGGCATCGCGTTCATGATCGTCTACTATCTGAGGGCCCCCCAGCTCGTCAATATAGCCCGGGCGACGGGACAGATGCTGGACCTGCAGGAGACGTCCATGAACTGCATTAAGGCGGTCGGTCTCGTGCTGTTTGAGATGATGGTGCTAAGCTCCATCGCGATTGCCGTCTCGACAGTCGCTTCCTGGATCTTCAGCGCTGTCTTCAGTCTGACTGTCTACTTCGCAGGGCAGTTGGGGTCCTACTTCCAGCATGTGGCCGAGTTCAAGGATCCCCACGCTGCCGGGTACGTGACGCCGGCGGTCAAGGTCTTCTCCTGGATGGCCTACCGTGTCATCCCGCACTTCGAGCACTTCGATATCCGTGAGAAGATCCTGACTCACGACCCAGTGTACTGGAGCATGGTTGGGCAGACCGCCGGCCACGCCGTCCTCTATAGTCTTGTGATGGTGGCGCTGGCATGCGTGTTCTTCAGCTACAGGGAGTTCTGAGGCTCCTGGCGGCAGCCAGAGCCACCAGTGCGAGCAGGTGAGTCGATCGATGGGCAGGCGCGAGAGACTGCTGGTTGGGATACTGGCCTGTGTGGTCGCCTGGATGGCGCTGCAGCCGCTCGATCAGAGCGTCGCCAGACACCGCCTGATCTATGGGTTCAACCGCCCTACGCCGATTACGAAGATCGTTGAGTTCCGGCCGACCGCCGTTACCGGCGTCCTGGCCGGCGCAATGCTCGGCAGCTTCCGGGGAGTAGCCGCCAACTTCCTGTGGCTGAAGATGCTGCGCCTGTGGGACATGGGCCGCGCCGCGAAGCTCGGCAGCACGGGCGGTACCGAAGACGTGATGCGGACCGTCACCCTGCTGGATCCCCACTGGTTGGAGCCGTGGATCTTCTCGGGGTGGCACTACGCCTACAACCTGTCTTACGAGGCGGAGGCGGCCGGCAACATCAAGCTTCAGGGCCGCTATGTCGAGGCCGGCATCAACTACCTGCGCGAAGGTATCAGCTACAACCCCGGCACCTATGAACTCTACTTCGAGCTGGGCTGGACCTACTTCGACAAGCTGAAGGACTACCCGGAAGCGGCTAAGTGGGCGCGCGCCGCCCTCTCCTTCCCCCATCCCGACTACATCCCGCGCCAGATCGCCCACGGCTACGAGCGCATTCCGGAGATCCCCAAGGCCCTCGACTGGTACGAGTACTGCATGATGCAGAACCCGGCCGACGGCACGGCCAAGGGCGCGATCCTCACCATCCGCGAACGTTACTTGAGACCCTGGCGCTTGATGGAGCAGGAGCGATACGAGGAAGCCCTCGAGTCTCTGCAGTACTACCTCAATGTTGACCCCGAAGACCGAATCGGGCTACACTTGAAGGCCACGATCTACGAGAAGATGGGCGACAAGCGAAAGGCCCTGTTGACGTGGGAAGAGGCCGCCTCGACCTACGCCCTGAACTGGTATGCTGAGCGCGAGGTCTGGAGGCTTCGCAAGCAACTGGGCCTACCCCTCCCTACCAACGTGGTCTTCCTGCCGAGCGCGCCGGAGGCCCAGGTCCGCCGCCCCTCAGCCGCCGGCGGCCCACCTCCCGGAGTCGGTCCCTAGAAGCCACCTTTTCGGCCCTTCCCGGCCTGTACGCGCTGGATTCGGCGCGCTCCCTACTCGTTCCCCCCGCTCTCCGCCATCGCCTTGATGGCAGCCATGATCCCGTCGGCCGCCTGCTGAGTCTTCTTGTGCAGAAGCTTCTTGATCAGCGGCCCAATGAGTGGCACGTTGTACTCGTACTCAAGCAGCAGATCGATCTGCGTCTGGTGGTTGCCGTCCGCGACGAAGGTCCACGTCCCCTCGTAGCGATCGAAGTCCCCCTTCGTCTGCTGGAACCGACAGGTATGCCCCGCGTCGTCCCAGACGTCCTCCTCCGTCCACTTGATGGTCTGCCGGAACTCCCGCACAACGCCGACCCACTCGCTCACGGTTCGCGATCCCTCTCGCTCCAGGATCCTGACACTCTCCAGGTTCTCGTCGAACTCCGGCAGGCGCTCGATCTCCTTCGCCAGCTCGTACACTGTCTCCAACGGGGCATCGACGACGACGCATACGGTTATCTGGGGCACGAGGACTCCTCCTGAAGTAAGCAGTCTCTAACCCGCGTCATTCACGATCCACTGCGGCCCGAACACATAGCAGCAGCGGGGAGGCCGTTATCGACCTGCCTCCGTAGTCCTATGGCGGGCCATCCGCAGGACAGTGTGCTTCACCGCAAGCAGCGACACCGAAACAGAATCTTCTGCCGGAAGGGCGCGGGAAACCGGCTCTTTCTCCAAAGCGGGTTGCCCGCGACGTTCGTCGTGACTAATGCGGGCTAACCATTCGGCGCATCGGCGCGAGGCAAGACCTCCCGCACTCGTCTCTCGAACCGGAGCCGGGGCAGCATGACGACGCGCCCACAGCCAAGGCACTTCACTTTGATGTCGGCGCCTGTCCTGGTGACCTCCCACTCAGAAGACCCGCACGGATGGGCCTTCTTCAGTCGGAAGCGGTCACCGACCTTGATCTTCAGGATCTTGCTCATCGCTCGACCGGTCTCCGATCGGGAGCACGAAGTGGAACGTAGATCCCCCGCCCGGCCTGCTCTCGACCCAGATCCGGCCGCCGTGGACCTGAACGAGATGCCGGGTGAGGAAGAGTCCCAGGCCGGTCCCCTCCACGCGGCTGCCCAGGTCGTCGGCCACGCGCCGGAACCGTTTGAAGAGGTGTCTCATGTGCTCCGGGGAGATCCCGATCCCCTCGTCGCTCACCGCGAAATGCACGCCCTCGCCGTCCTCGGGGCTCACCTCGACCGTCACTGTGCCCCCGTCGGGCGAGTACTTGACGGCGTTGTTGATCAGGTTCAGCAGGATCTGGTAGAGCTTGTCCGGGTCGGCCAGGACCGTCGGCGTCTCGGGGTCAACGCGCACGGCAGACCGATGATCGGGACGCCCCTGCGTCTCCGCAGCCAGTGCCTCCTCAATGGTGGGCCGCACATCCGAGATCGGTTGCCAGTTGATCTCAAGCTCGCGTCCCATGTCGATGCGGGCGATGTTGAGGAAGTCCTCGAGCATCCGGTACATACGGCCCGCCTGGCGGCCGATGAGCTCTGCGTGCTCCCGTCCGGCGGCGTCCTCCGTTCGGTCCCGGATCAGACCGGCAAAGCCCCGGATGGTAGTAAGCGGGTTCTTCAGTTCGTGGGACACGAAGGAGACCATGTCGGTCTTGGTGCGGTCCAACTCGCGCAGGTCCGTGATGTCGGTCAGGACGACCACTCGTCCCGCTACGCCGTGCTCGTCTACGGCCAGGGCCGAGCGGGCGCGGACAATCCGTTCGACCGGGTCGCCCAGCGCAAGCTCCCGGGCCGCGCCCTCCTGGCCCGGGGGCCCGGCCAGCATCTCGACCAGATCCGAGTGCGGCAGTCCCTGAGCGACCGGCTTCCCCAGGTGGTCGCTCTCGCTGAGGCCAAGCATCTCCTCTGCAGCATCGTTGACCAGTACGAGACACCCCTGCTCGTCAGCCGCAATCACGCCATCTGCCATGCGGTCCACGATCGCCTCGATCTTGGCCTTCTCTGCCGAAAGTTCCTGGTTCGCTGAACGCAGCTCTCGGTTGGCCAGGTCCACCCGCTTCTCCAGCACCGCATACAGCTTCGCCGTCTCCAGGAACATCGCTGCGTGCTGAGCGATCACCGTCAGCAGGCCGGTGTCCTGCTCGCTGAACGGTGCGCCATCGCCTTTGTTGATGACCTCAATGGCCCCCACTACGCGGTCGCGTGTGCGCATCGGCACGCACAGAATGGAGCGGGCCGGGAAGCCCACCGCCTGGGCGATATCGCGCGCGAAGCGGGGCTCTTGCTCCGTATCGGGTACGAGCAGTGGCTCCCCGGAGGCGACGACCGATCCCACGATCCCCTGGCCGATCTCCATGGTCACATCCTTGAGTTGGTCGCCCTTCGGGCCGAGGGCTACCTCGAACTTGAGCCTCTGATCCTCCTCACCCAACAGCACCAGGGAGGCCGCCTCGCACCCGATCTCGGCCTCAACCCAGCCCATGATCTCCCTGAGGAGCTGTTCGCGGTCGAGGCCCGAGTTGAGGAGGCGTCCGACACCCGCCAGCGCACCAATGCGGGATGCCATCCGGTCGGTGGACCGTCTGCGTTCGACGTATGCAGCCGTGGTCGTTTGCCCGACGAGGAGCAATCCGCTGACCAGGACGGCCAATATTGGCCCTGCCATCGGAAGGCAGATGCCGGCAGTGAAGAGCGCCGTCCACCCGGCAAGCATGCCGACGAGCACCAGGCTCAGGATGGCGACTGCCCGCCAGGGGCGCAGCCGCCAGCCGACCAGCGCCGCCACCAGCGACCCGGCGATTGTCAGCAAGATGGCGTCCCGGTTGGTCGAGTGGGGCAGGAAGCGCCCCGACACGATGGTATCGATTGCGTTCGCGTTGACCTCGACTCCCGCCATGTACGGCGAGAACGGCGTGCGCAGTCGTGAGGGCACGGCCGCGGCGGTGGAGCCAACCACGACGATCCGCCCTGCCAGCACCTTGGTCAGCTCGGGATCAAGCTCGTCGCCGGCCACCAGATCCTCGTACGGCAAGACGGGGAACGCCGTGTCGGGCGGGCCGGTGAAGTTAATCACCATCTCCCCCGCTTCGTTGGCAGGAATCTTCAGCGATCCCACCGCCACCCGCCCGTCCGGCGAGCGCCGGTAGAGGCCACGCTCGCCGCCGCTCGCGACTCGGACCACTTCGAGCGTGAAGGAGGGATAGAGCGTCCCCTCAACGTCCGTCAACAGGGGAATCTCACGCACTGTCCAGTCGCGATCGGGGTAGACGGTTAGAGAGCCCAGCCCGCCCGCGGCGGCGCAGAGCTCGGCGCGCGGGTAGATCAGGCGGCTCTCCCGGAGTTCCAGGGGTTTCGTGAGGGTGCCGGAGCCCGCGGCGAATCGGCGCACCGGCTCCGGCGTCTGCCGCGAGAGGTCATCCCCCGCCGCAACGACGACCGTCGGCAGGATGACTCTCCCGGAGCCCTCGATCGCAGCTGTCAGTTGCTGGAAGGGTGTCGAGCCGCCGTTACCGGCCGGGGAGGCCTCCCTCATCGGCCGCGCCAACTGAGGAATGTCGAAGCCGATGGCTGCGACCCCCGCGGTAGTGAGGCGACGGATGAACTTCGCGTTCAGAACGGGGTCGGTGGGGAGATCGGGGTACCGGTTGATGGCTGAATCGTCTATCGCTATGAGGATGATCGCCTGCGAAGAGGGCCTTTCCCCTCGTAGCGCAAACCTCAGGTCGACCAGTCGCCGCTCCGGACCGTCCAGCCAGTTCAGCGGGTAACCGATGCAAAGCACAGCGGCAAACAGCGACACGATCGCGACCGGCACACGCCAATCCGTCGGGCCGGCAGGCCGGATATCCGTACGCATCCGAGTCACCCGACTGCCCTGTCCCCCTCGCTCGCGCCACCCGCATCCTGTTTCCACCGGGCCTGCGCCGCCTCAGCCCGCCAGCTTCGCCCGGAACTGCCTCCCTTGAGCGTCGACGCCGCCCAGAGCGGGGGCCGCGCCCCCTACGCGCGTTCCGGCGGCGGCAGCCGCTTGTCGAACAGGCACAGGGCCAACACTCGCCACTTGGAGTACAGGCAGAGCCAACCTGTCTTTCGCCAGGCCTTCGCTCGCCCGGCCAGGGTCCTCGGTTGAGCGCTGGCCTTCGGGGGGCTCTTCGGTACGGGTTTGGCCACACGGCCCCCGCGCCTGACGACCCCCTTCTGCTCGAACGCCTCGAGTGCCTGGCCGCCCCCGGTCTTCTTGTACGCGATCTCCTCCGACAGCCGCCTGGCCTCGTCATCCAGAGCCACAAGACGGTCTTCCCCGGCCAGCAACTCCTCAGCACGATGCCAACCCAGCGCAAGCGGCGAGAGCATCCGCTGGGTCATCAGTGCGGCCAGAGCCAGGAGACCACAAGTCAGGAGGAGACGGCTGACAGACAGCCGGCCAAGCGGCTCGCGACGACAATCTCGGGAGGCGGAATTCGTGCGGCGTCGAGGACCACTGCGCCCGCCCTGGCCGTTCATCGCTCGTCCCCCAAAGTTGCTGCGATGGAAGCTTCAGACAGTGCTATCGGTATGACGGTCAGGTCACTGGCACCCGGGGGCCCAACCGGGCCTCTGCGGGCCGCCCCGTGGCTTGGCATTCTCCGCCAACCGGCCCGTTCCTGCTCTCCCGCCCGCGCCCTAACGGTTCTTCTCCTGTAGGTTGAACCAGGCGTCGAGCCCCGGGTAGACGGCTATGTCGGCCAGTTGCTCCTCGATCCGCAGAAGCTGGCAGTACTTGGCGACCCGGTCAGTCCGGCAAGGCGCTCCGGTCTTGATCTGCCCGGCGTTCATGCCGACCGCAATATCGGCGATGGTCGTGTCCTCTGTTTCGCCGCTGCGGTGGGACACGACCGCAGTCATATTGTGCCGGTTGGCAAGATTGATGGCCTGGAGCGTCTCCGTTAGCGTGCCGATCTGGTTGACCTTGATGAGGATCGAGTTGATGGCCTTGACGTCAATCGCCCGCTGCAGCCGGTCCGTATTGGTCACCGTGAGATCGTCGCCGACGATCTGCACCCTCGACCCCACACGCTCCAGTAGGTGCGGCCACGCCTCCCAGTCGTTCTCGTCGAGGCCGTCCTCAATGGAGATAATCGGGTACTTCCCGCAGAACTCCGCGTAGAAGTCAATCATCTCGTCCGACGTCAGCTCGCGCTCCTCGCCCTTCAGGACGTAGCGCTGCTTCTCTGCATCATAGAACGAACTGGCAGCCGGGTCAAGAGCGATGCGGATCTGTGACAGGGGCTCGTACTGGGCCTCTTCGATGGCCCTCATGATCGCCTTCAGGGCATCTTCGTTGGACTTCAGGTCCGGTGCGAAGCCGCCCTCATCGCCGACAGCCGTGCTCAGGCCGTCCTTGTCGAGCACCTTCTTGAGGGTGTGGTAGATCTCTGCGCACCACCGCAGACCCTCAGCGAAGCTGGACGCGCCGACCGGCATGACCATGAACTCCTGAAGATCGACGTTGTTGTCGGCATGCTCGCCGCCGTTCAGGATGTTCATCATCGGCACGGGAAGCGTGCAGGTCGCGACCCCCCCGATGTACTGGTAGAGCGGGAGATCACAGGCCAGCGCTGCCGCCTTGCAGACGGCCAGAGATACGCCGAGGACCGCGTTGGCTCCCAGGCGGCTCTTGTTCTCCGTGCCGTCCAGCTCGATCATGAGTTGGTCGATGCCGATCTGGTCGGTGGCGTCAAGATCGATGATCTCAGGGGCGATCGCCTCGTTGACATTCTGGACGGCCTTGGTGACGCCTTTGCCGCCGTACCGACCGTCATCACCGTCCCGCAGCTCAACAGCTTCGTGTTCGCCGGTGGAAGCGCCCGAGGGCACGGCGGCCCGGCCGTAGATGCCGGACTCCAGGTAGACGTCCACCTCGACGGTCGGGTTGCCCCGCGAATCAAGGACCTCACGAGCCCAGACCTGTGCAATGGTCGTATCCATCCGTGCACACCTCCCAAAGGCTGTCAGCAGACAGGAACGGCCGGATGCCTCTCAGCACCTGGCCCCACAACGCTCGGCCACATCAAGGGTGGCCGGCAGCGCGGTGCTGAGCCGGGCTGCCGTCCACCGTCATTCGATCGCCGTTGCGCGAAGCAGTGCTACCTTGGGTTCTTGATCTGCTGCTGCGCCGCGGCCAGTCGCGCGATCGGCACGCGCAGCGGCGCGCAGCTCACATAGTCCATGCCCACATCGTGGCAGAAGGCCACCGACAGCGGCTCGCCGCCATGCTCGCCGCAGATGCCGACCTCCAGCTCCGGGCTGGTCTGACGGCCGCGCTCCGTGCCCATGTGAACCAGCGCCCCGACACCCTCCCGGTCGAGGACCTCGAACGGGCTCTGCTCGAAGATCTGATGCTTGCTGTAGTCCTCGAAGAACCGGCCCTCGACGTCGTCCCGGCTGAAGCCGTAGGCTGTCTGCGTGAGGTCGTTGGTTCCGAACGAGAAGAAGTCCGCGGTCTTGGCGATCTGGTCGGCCACAATGCACGCCCGCGGGAGTTCGATCATCGTCCCGATCATGTACTCGAACTCGGTTTCCTCCTCCTCCATGACCTCCTTGGCGACCTCCTCGGTGTAGCGACGGCACATGGTGAACTCGCCGACGCTCCCGACCAGAGGGATCATCACCTCGGGGATCGGGTTGAGACCCTCTTCCCTCAACTTGCAGGCCGCCTCGAAGATCGCCCGCACCTGCATCCGGTAGATGTACGGATCGGTGACGCCCAGCCGGCAGCCGCGGTGCCCGAGCATCGGGTTCATCTCGTGCAGGCCCGTCACGATGTCCGCCACCTGCTGCTGCGTCTTGCCGGTCAGCTTGGCGACGGTCTCCTGATCCTTGGGCGTCTGCGGCAGGAACTCGTGGAGCGGGGGATCGAGCAGGCGGATGATGACGGGTCTACCGTCCATCGCTCGCAGGATGCCCTCGAAGTCCTCCCGCTGGTAGGGCAACAGGTCGTTGGCGGCGGCTTCCACCTCGGCGTCGTCCTCCAGGATGATCATCTTCTGGAAGTTGCGGATCCGCTCCTCCGCAAAGAACATGTGCTCCGTACGGCAGAGCCCGATCCCCTCGGCGCCTAGCATGACGGCCAGCCCGGCGTTCTCCGGGTCATCGGCGTTCGTCCGTACGCCCAGCGCCCTGACCTCGTCGGCCCAACTCATGAAGCGGTGGAAGTACTGGTAGAGCTCGGAGTCCTCCGGCGTGAGCTCGCCGCGCAGGACAAGGAAGATGTCCGAGTCTCGGAGCTCGATCTGGCCCTGCCTTACCGTGCCATCGCCACCGTCGATGGAGAGGTAGTCGCCTTCCTTCACGACCGTGCCATCGACAGTGAACTGCTTGCCGGCGTAGTCGATGTTCAGTGCCGCGCATCCGACGACACACGGGGTGCCCAACTGCCGGCCGACAATGGCCGCGTGAGAGCTCGCGCCGCCGATCGCCGTCAGGATGCCCTCGGCCGCCTTCATGCCACCCACATCGTCCGGCGATGTCTCCCGCCGCACCAGGACGACTTCCTCGCCCTTCGCCGCCCAGGCGACAGCGTCGTCGGCCGTAAACACAACCTTGCCGCAAGCGGCGCCCGGAGACGCGTTCACACCGGTCGCCAGAACGGCCGCTGCGTCCTTGGCCTCGGGTACGAACTGCGGATGCAGAAGCTGGTCAAGCTGGTCGGGGACGACGAGCATGACGGCCTCTCTCGGCACAATCAGGCCCTCATCCACCAGGTCACAGGCGATCTTGATGGCGGCCTGCGCCGTACGCTTCCCGCTGCGGGTCTGGAGCATCCACAGCTTGCCCTGTTCGACGGTGAACTCGACATCCTGAACGTCCTTATAGTGCTTCTCGAGGAGCTCGCAGATGTCGATGAACTGCTGGTAGACCTCCGGCATGCGGCTCTCGAGCTCGGGTATCTTCATCGGCGTGCGGAGACCCGCCACCACGTCCTCGCCTTGAGCGTTGACGAGGTAGTCGCCATAGATCTCCGTCTCGCCTGTGGCCGGGTTGCGGGTGAAGGCGACGCCGGTTCCGGAGTCCTCTCCCATGTTCCCAAAGACCATCGTCTGCACGTTCACTGCCGTCCGCATGCTCTGCGGGAGCTTGTGGATGCGCCGGTACTCGATGGCGCGCGGGGTGTCCGCGGAGTCGAAGACCGCGCGTACACCCGACACCAGTTGCTCGAACGGATCCTGCGGGAAGTCAACGCCCTGCAGCTCCTGGTAGACCCCCTTCTCCAGTTCCACCACCTTCTTCATGCCCGCGGCCGAGACTTCGGTGTCCTCGGTGACGCCCTCCTCCTCCTTGACCTTGTCGAGGCACTCCTCGAACTTCCCCCGCTCCAGGCCCATCACCACATCACTGAACATCATGACGAGTCGCCGGTAGGCATCGTAGACAAAGCGCTGATCGCCGAACAGCTCGACCATGCCCTTGGCCACCTCATCGTTCATCCCCAGGTTCAGGACCGTGTCCATCATGCCCGGCATCGATTCGCGTGCGCCGGACCGGACAGAGACGAGAAGCGGGTTGGCGGGATCACCGAACTGCTTCCCCGTCAGCTTCTCCACCTCGGCGAGCTTGGCCCTGACCTCGCCTTCCAGCCCCTCAGGCATCACCTGACCGGCCGCCGAGTAGGCGTTGCAGGTGTCCACGGTCACTGTGAAGCCGGGCGGCACCGGAAGATCGGCCCCCGTCATGATGGCGAGGTTAGCACCCTTGCCGCCGAGCAGGTCCTTCAGCTCGCGGCCGTCCTCGGCCACCTTGGCTTGCAGCTCCTCGAGGTCCTCACCGAACAGATACACCAGGTTGAACTTCGCCATGCTAGGCCTCCCTGTCTAAGCTTGTGGCTCGTCCATTCACTTGCGTCGAGCCTTCTCATCAACGGGTCGGCAGGCTCCGCCGCAGATTCAACCACCGCCCGTCATGGCCCGTCGTCAACGTGCTCCGAGTGGAGCAAGCGCGCCGCCTCGTGCCGGCTCTTTCTGGGTACCGGCCGAGGAGGCAGCGAAACGACCTCGTATGCCGACAATCTCCGGCCGTGGCGAACCGACAGGCGACTGCCAACGGTAACCGTGGTGCTCGGCTTGGCCCGGCGGTCGTTGACGTGTACGTAGCCTCGCACACACGCTTCCTGCGCTTGGCTGCGTCGCGGGATGATGCCGGACACCTGGAGGAACTTGTCAATCCGCATGTTCGCGTCGGAGTCTCGAGCCCTGCACAGACAACTGGCCGAGCCGCCGATCGGCAGCCTGAGACCGAGCCCTCATCCCTCCTCGGCAGGGGTCCGGGCCAGTTCCTGCTTGGCGGCCTCCCAGAGCTCATCGAGCTGCTCGAGGCTAAGACCGTTCAGCCGGATGCCCCGACCGTCGGCCATCTTCTCCATCGTTCTGAACCGCTCCGCGAACCGCTGGACAGCCACCCGAAGCGCGTCCTCGCTGTTGACCCCCAGAGCCCGCGCCAGGTTCACCACCGCGAAAAGCAGATCCCCGATTTCCTCAGCGACGCGCTCGCCCTCCCCCGCCGCCTTCGCCTCCTCCACCTCCGCCAACTCCTCGCGAACCTTGGCGGCCGGTCCCGAAGCATCATCCCAGTCGAAGCCGACCTTGGCCACTCGCTTCTGCACATCGGTCGCGCGCTGAAGCGCGGGCAGCGCCGCCGGAATGCCATCGAGGATGGACTCTCGACCGCGGTTACCCGCCTCGGCTCGCTTCAGTTGCTCCCAGTTATCGACGACCTCCTCGCTATTCTGCACCCGGGCGTCCCCGAAGACGTGGGGATGGCGGTGGCGGAGCTTATCGCTGATGCCTCCCGCCACATCCTCCATGGTGAACCTGCCGTCCTCCGCCCCGATCTGCGCGTGGAAGACAATCTGGAGTAAGAGATCCCCCAGTTCCTCCGCCAGCTTCTCGTCGCTGCCTTGATCGATCGCCTCCAATACCTCGTAGGTCTCTTCCAGGAGATACGGCTTCAGCGAGCGATGGCTCTGCTCGCGATCCCACGGGCAGCCCCCCGGCGCCCGCAGTCGAGCCATGATCTCCACTAGTTCCCGGAAGCGATCCATCCTCATCCCTGCTGGAAAGGCCCCGCCCCCGGTCTGGCCGGGGGCGGGGAATCGGTAGCCTTAGTGGTTGGGTCCCCGAGAGTCGCCTCGGTGACGCATCCGGCGGGAAGGCTTAGGAACCGCCTGCGCCTCCTGAGCCGGGCGGCTCTGCAGGGGGCTCCTCCGAGCCGGCAGGCGGACCCTCGATCGGCGGCTCAGGGGTCCCGGGCGGCTGCGGGCCTTCGCCGGGTGGGCCGCCTGGCGCCTGGTCCAGGAGACGGTCACCCATGTACAGCGTTTGCATATCGGCATAGGTCTCGTCGGCGATGGTCACTTGGGAACTGCTGCGGAGTTGCTGCATCAGGTCCGGCGGCTGCACCATGTGCTCACGCTTGTAGTCCTGCTCGACCCTCTCACGGACCTCCTCGAAGGTGAGCTTCTTGGCCTTGCGGTGGTCGTCCAGCTTGATGATGTACCACTGGCCCGCCGCCTGGAATGGCTTGCTGATCTGGCCCTTGGAGAGCGCAAACGCAATGTCGCGCGCCTCGAGTGGGACGATCTGTTCTCTGGTCGCCAAGCCGCGCTGCCCGCCCTGCACCCGAGTCGGCGCAATGGAGTACTGCTTGGCCCGATCGTTGAACTTGGCATCAGGCTTGGTGACCATCTTGTGGATGTCGTTCGCTTCCTTCTCTTGCTGAACGACGATCTCACTGAAGGCCACACGCTCCTCCTCGTCATACAGGGCCTGATTCTCTTCGTAGTGCTTCTTGAGGTCCGCCTCGGTGTACGTGAGATCCTTCTGGCCGAGCAACTCCATCTTCATCCCCATCTCGATGGCCTGTCGCAGGTCTGCTTCGGTCCGGCCCTGCATGGCAAGCGCGCGCTCAAACTCCGCCTCGCTCCCCGCCTGATCCCGCCACTCCTGGATGATGCCCTCGAGCTTCTCCTGCGGGAACTGCAGGCCCGCTTGCGCGAACGCCTGATCGACCAGGGCGCGATCGATGATCCGCGACAGGACCTCGTGCCCGTAGTCCTCCTCGAGCTGTTTGACAAACTCGTCGCGGGGGATTGGCGACGTGTTGACTACCGCAACGTGCTTCTTGCCACAGCCCGACAGGATGACCACCGACACAAGCACCAAAACGGCCACCCTCGCCAACACTTGAGGCCGGCTCAATGCTCACACAACTCCTTTCGTCCTCCGCACCTGCCGGCAGGCTGGCAGGGGAGCGCCATTGTAACACAACCACCATCAAAAGCAAAGTGGCTCGCACTCCGCGGGCCGTACGCACGGAAGCGGATGACTCGCCCCGAGCGAGGCGGCCCCCGAATGCGCTCCTTACAGAGAAACGACGCCGACGCATATCATGCCTCCCAGCCTGGCCCGCCAGCTACCACCCCGCCGTCGCCCCTTGGGGAAGCGTTGGCCTTCCGTCCGCTCTCAGACAGATTCCTCGCTGAACGGAGGCCCATTGGAGCGACGAGCAGAGGACCGCTTCGCGGGTCTGGAAATCGGCCGCGTGATAGTGTAAACTCAGACCCGCATGATTCGAGCCGGGCCAGGGCACGACCCCGGCAAGGAAGGGGACCTCAACGAATGCAGTTCGACATTGCCGATCCCGCGCTTCACGAGCAGGGCAAGCTGAGGATCGAGTGGGCTGACCGGCAGATGCCGGTGCTCGCTGCTCTGCGCGATCGCTTCACCAAGGAGAAGCCTCTGCAGGGCGTGCGACTGGGCGGATGCCTCCATGTCACGACGGAGACCGCTAACCTGGCCCGGACCCTCCAGGCCGGGGGCTGCGAGGTGATCCTCTGTGCCAGCAATCCCCTCAGCACCCAGGACGATGTGGCCGCCTCCCTGACGCAGGACTTCGGCGTGCCTGTGTTTGCCATCCGGGGAGAGGACCGGGATACCTACTACGCTCACATCAACGCGGTCATCGATGCCGGCCCCCACATCACGATGGACGATGGCTGCGACCTGGTCTCGACGCTGCATTCGGACCGGACCGAGAAGCTGGGCAACCTCCGGGGCGGCAGCGAGGAGACCACAACGGGTGTCATCCGCCTGAGGGCGATGGCCGAAGAGGGCGCCCTCAAGTACCCGATCATCGCCGTCAATGATGCCAACACCAAGCACCTGTTTGACAACCGCTACGGAACCGGGCAGAGCACCATTGACGGCATCATTCGGGCGACGAACATCCTCCTTGCAGGCAAGCGATTCGTCGTGTGCGGATATGGGCAGTGCGGGCGGGGGGTCGCCATGCGAGCCCACGGCCACGGCGCCCACGTCATCGTGGCCGAGGTCACACCCCTGCGGGCTCTCGAAGCCGTGATGGACGGTTACGAGGTGATGCCGATCGCAGAAGCGGCCGCCATCGGGGACATCTTCGTCACGGTCACCGGTGACGTCCGCGTGATCTCCTGGGAGCACATGCAGAGGATGAAGGACGGGGCGATCATGGCCAACGCCGGCCACTTCGACGTTGAGGTCGCTGTCCGTGCCGATCCCGCCAAGCCCGACATGCCCACTCTGGACAAGATGGCCGTCTCCCGCCGCACCATCCGACCCTCGCTGGAGGAGTTCGCCCTCCAGGACGGCCGGCGTCTCTACGTAGTTGGTGAGGGCCGGCTCGTCAACCTGGCCTCTGCTGAGGGACACCCAGCCAGTGTCATGGACATGAGCTTCGCCAATCAGGCCCTGGTCGCGCGGTACCTGGCCGACTCGGGCACCGATCTGGAGCCGGGGGTGTACAACGTCCCCGTCCGGATCGACGAGGAGGTCGCGAGGCTCAAGCTGGATTCGATGGGCGTCAAAATCGACACGCTCACGCCCGAACAGGAGAAGTATCTGAGTTCATGGCAGGAGGGGACGTAGCCGAGCCGACCACGGAGATGAGGCCGGGGGACCGTAAGAGCCGGCCCGATTGGGTGGCACTGGTTCTCCTGCTGGCGGCCTGGGGCGCTGCGGGGATCGCTGCCCTGGCCGGTCGAGCTCCCTGGCGGCCCCTGGCTGCGATCGCGGGCGCTGCCTCGTGGGTGGCGGCCTGGGGCCTGCTAACGGACGCACGGCGTCTGGTGCGCGGGCTGCGCGCGCTCGCTGTCCTGATCGCCGCCGTGGGGATGCACTTCGCCGGCATCCGGATTGACGTGGTCAAGGTCCCCTTCTCGACCACCTTCGTCAACCTTGGCTTGTGGTCTCTGCCGATTGCAGCCCTGTGGATGTGGATCTGCGCCAGTCTCTTCGCCCGGGCCGGAACCATCCCCCGTACGGCCTACGGCGTCGGCGTCGTTGCCTGGCTGTCACTGCTGGCAGTCTGCGCCCTGCAGCCCGAGACCACCGGCTCGGCGACTCCCTACCTCGCGGCAGCGGCTGTGTTCGCTCTCCTGCTGGTCAGCCCGTTGCCGAAGCCCGCGGGCCAGACAGCCGGCGCATACGTCCTCGGCTTTCTGCTGGGTGCCGCCAGCATCATGGGCATGCTCAAAAACACAGCCTTCCTGGCAGCCGTGCTGCCCTTGCTCCTGATCTCGGTCCCCCTCCTCGGCGCAACGTACTCCTACGTTGCCGATCTTCGCCGGGGAAGCGGCATGGCTCTCACACAGCGACGCCAGCACGTGCACGAGCTGCTCCTGCGTCAGGGCTACTCCCCCGGCCAGGTATCGCTCATGCTCGTCGGGGGCGCCGTCTGGTGTGGGTTGCTGGCAGTGCTGCTGGTGCTCCTGATTGAGGTGCACTACGCTATCAAGGCCGTCATCCTGGTTGCCTTCCTCGCGTTCGGACTGGCCGCCGGCTACGTTGCGCTGAGGTGCCTTCCCCGCGAGGCCACAGCAGCTACAGACAGTGTCAGACTGCTCGGGGTGCGCATCACGCCGATCAGCATGGCCGAGGTACTCGATAGAGTCCGCCGCTTCATCGCGGAGGGCGCTCCCCACATGATCGTCACCAGCGATGCCAGCGGCGTGATGGCCGCGCAGGACGACGAGGATCTGCGCCGGATCATGGACGAAGCGGACATCGTGACCGCAGACGGCCAGGGCGTCGTGCTTGCCGCTCGGCTGCTCGACGTACCGATCCGCGAGCGCGTATCGGGTGTGGACATGGTGCAGCGTCTCTGTGAGGTCGCCGCCGAGGAAAAGCGCTCGGTGTTCCTGCTCGGCGCCGCCGACGGGGTCGCTCGGGAGGCCGCAGCCAAACTGGTGCAGGCCGTGCCTGGCCTCGAGGTCGCGGGCACGCGGCACGGTTACTTCGCGCCCGAGGAAGAGCCGGACATCGTCGAGCGGATCCGGGCCGCCAAGCCCGGCGTCCTCTTCGTCGCCTTCGGCCTTCCCAGACAGGAGAAGTGGATCCGCGCGCACCTCCAGGAGCTCGGCGTGCCCGTCTGCATCGGCGTCGGCGGCAGCCTCGATGTCATCTCGGGACGACTCAAACGCGCGCCGCCCTGGATGCGCCGCTGCGCGCTGGAGTGGCTCTTCCGTGTCCTGCAGGAGCCCAAGCGCCTGCCCCGACTGAAGGCCCTGCCGCGCATTGCGTGGCTGGCTCTGAGAGCGCTGGCGAAGGGAGAGACAGCGGACGATCCCTCGGGACGCGCTTCCGGCTCGTGAATGGGAGAGATACTGTGACGCCTGATGCCGAATCGGCCCCGGTGCTGATCGTGGGCTCCGTGGCGCTTGATACCATAGAAACGCCTGCCGGCAAGCTGCAGGACGGCCTCGGTGGCTCGGCGATGTACGCCTCGTTGGCCTGCTCGCTGATGGCGCCCGTGCGGCTGGTCGGTGTCGTCGGCGAGGACTATCCTCCCGAAGGGCACGAGTTGCTGCGTTCGCGGGGAGTAGACCTGCGCGGCCTGGAGGTGGTGACAGGCGGCCGTACCTTCCGCTGGGCCGGTCGCTACGCGGGCAGCCTCGGGTCTGCGGAGACCCTATCTACAGAACTCAACGTATTCGCCGACTTCTCTCCGGCGCTGCCGCCCGAGTACGTCGACTCGCCCTACGTTTTCCTGGCCAACATCCAACCGCAGCTTCAGGCACAGGTCCTGCGGCAGGTTTCCGCACCAGAACTCTCGATGTGTGACACGATGAACCTCTGGCTCGATACGGTTCCCGACCAGGTGGCTGACATGGTTCGCAAAGTGGACGTAGCGCTAATGAACGACGCCGAGGCCCGGCAGTTGACCGGACAGGCTCATCTGATTGCCGCGGCGCAGAAGACGCGCAGGATGGGAGCCAACTGCTGTGTGATTAAGAAGGGTGAGCACG
>CBFDAZ010000008.1:0-25419 GCA_965602825.1 uncultured bacterium | reverse complement strand
AGGACCGTGAGGTCGCCCTCGGTGACCTGATGGCCATCGAAGGCAAAGGCCGGGGTGCAGGTGAGTAGGAGTGCCAGTTGCAGCATCATTGGCCCTGGCCGATTCCGTGGAAGGCCTCGCGGATCCACTGGTAGTTCCGGGGATGTCCCATATCAGGCTGGGCGCCCGGGTCGGTGGCTGAACGGTCAGCCACTCGGAGCGACACTTCGGAATCCGAACCTCAGAAACCTGCACGCGTGGCGGCGAGAGCCGCGGACAGCAAGGGTCGCCGCCTGTCCCCCCTGTCGCTCCGCGAAACTCCATCCAGCCCTGAATCTGGGGCTTCCGCAGCCAGGCAGATCAGCAATGGGACCTCACGGGTTCCGAGCGACCAAGCCGGTTAGCGGGAGCCGCCCCATGAGGTTGCCAGTGGGGTCATTCGACCGGGGTGTACTCGACCACCACCGAGCCAGGGCGGCCGCTGACGGCGAGGCTCAGGCGTTGGAGCGCTGCGCCCTTCATGCGTCTGGGGTTGGAGTGCTCGTAGGTGTGGGCCTCGGTGACCCGATAGGTGGCCTTCGGGTCGATCTCGAACAGCTCGCAATCGTAGCCCGAGTAGGGCGACTGGTGGCGGCGGAAGGCGATGACCATGCCGTCGCCGTCATTGGGCCGGTGGTATTGCAGCACGCACCAGTCCTTCGCGCTGAGCGTCAGCTCTGACAGGGGGTAGAGGTTGCCGAAGGCGTACTTCCGCAGCCGCTTCGCCTCGGCGATGCCCTTGGCCAGGAGCGCGCGAGGGTAGTCATCGGGCCGGCAGTCCTCGCAGAAGGAGATCCCCCCGTTGCAGCCGCTGCGGAACAGATAGGGCGTCGCGCCCATGTTGCCGCTGACGCTGAAGGGCACGTATCGGCTCAGGGCACCGGTGATGAACTGGTTCTGTAGCGCGGCTTGCTCGAAGTCCTGGTCTGGCGGCATTAGCGGGGGGATGGTGGCATCGGTACGCCAGAGGGGGATCGAACGCGAGCAGGTCTCCAGGTCGATCCTCATGCCGCCGCTGGCGCAGTTGTCGATGAACAGGCGCGGGTGGGCGGCCAGCAGATCGTCCCACATCCGGTAGTGCTCCTCCACGTACCTCGCCTCGGTCATGCCGGCGCGGTCGGTGTCCCCCCCGTCAGCGTGCGTCCAGAAGGGCAGCGGGTTGATGTTGAAGTCGATGCGCAGGCAGTCGATGTCGTAGGCCTCGATGACTGCGCTCAGGTAGCGGGTCATGTACTCTCTGGCCTCGGGGATCCCGAGGTTGAACAGCCCGGCGCCATCGCCGCCCGGAGAGATCACCCACTCGGGGTTCTCCCGGGCGATGTGAGTGCCGCCGGCCACGCGCTCGGGCTCGAACCACAGGAGGAACCCCATTCCCGCCTCATGGGCAGCGTCGCTGACCGGCCGAACCCCCCGCGGGAAGCGGTCGGGCGGCTCGGCCCGCTCGAGGGGGAAGCCGTAGTTGCCCATGCCCTGGGGGAACCCGCCGCGCGTCCAGTAGGCATCGAGCCAGAAGAACTCGAAGCCCAGGCCCTCGATGGCCTCAAGGTGGCTGAGCACAGTCTCCTCGGTGCTGTCATTCAGCTCGTAGAATGAGGTGCTGAGGTGGGCGATCGGCGGGGTGATCGTCTCGCCGTCGATCTTCGGCACGATGTGTTTTAGCATCGTCTGGCGGAAGAGGTTGCAGGCGCGGAGCTCGTCGCCGCCGCGCCAGTACAGCTGCATGATGCGCGGGCCGCGGAGGGTCTCCCCCGGATGCAACCTCGTGCGGAGCGTCTGCTGACCGGCCTGGATGCGCAGGCCTCCGCCCTCGTCGTGCTCCACCGCTGCGACCCACTGGCCGGACCATCCTACGGCCGCGATGACCCCACCCTCGCCCCAATCCACGTTGAAGAAGGGGCAGGCGCCCAGCGACGACTTCCCCTCGGCCGGGGCGAACTCGATGCGCCCGCCCGCCTCGACCGAATCGGCCAGCGGCATCCAGTCGTCGACCTTGAACGAGCTCCCCTTGAGCCGGTGCAGAACCGGCGCGCTGCCCAGGCCCGGCGCAACGGCCACGTCGAGGGCCCTGACTTCCTCCAACACCGGGGTGTCCTCATTGCCCGTGTTGGTGAAGCGGATCGTCCACTCCACGCCCGGCGAGTCGGTGTAGATGGTGCGGTCGACGCGGAGTTCGAGGCCCGTACCCGGGTCGGAGAGCGTCAAGGTCCGGTCCAGGCGCCCATCTCCGGGGCGCTCTTGACTCAGCTCCGCGGTCCACTCGTGCAGGAACTCGGACGAGTGCGTGCCCCCGTAGACGAAGGAGAACGGGAAGCCATCGCCGATTGCCGACTGCCTCGCGAGGTCATCCAGCCAGATCTCGGAGCCATCCTCCAGAACGACACGCGCATCGGCCCAGTCGGCCTGATCGAAGGCTCGATCGTCCGGGCCAACGTCGACGATGAAGTCGATCTCCCGGGCCCCGTCGAGGGGCACATCGATGCTGAGGACGCCGTCGACCGGGCGCATGACATCGGTGGCGAACACATCCTCACCGGCCACGCTGACGTGGAACCGGACGGAGGCGACCGTGCCGGCCACGTTTCGGTCGAGTCCGATGTCGGCGAGGAAGCGCTCGGCCGGCCGATCGAGGGTGGCGCGCATGACGCTGTGGGAGTTCACGCCGATGCCGCGCTCGTACGTGCGATCGCCCAGGAGGATCGGCCCGCCGAAGGCGCAGCGCCCGGGCTTGGTATCGCCCGGATGGTCCTCGTGAACGACCGTCAGTTGGCGGACGAGCTCGGGCGACTGGCCGTCCGGCGAGAAAGCGGCTTCGGCCCAGGAGCGGTTGAGTTCGACCTCGGGCTCCAGCGCAGGCCACAGTGGGTCAGGCATGGTGGGCTCCACTCCGATCAGGGAAGCGACGGCGACGGTCAGGATGCCAGCGGCACGCAGGAGATCCATAGTGCCGGGAGGTTCGGCGACCACGCAACCGGAGCCTGCCGTCCGGAGGACCATAAGCGCAGGGGATGTGGCCCGGACGGAGCTGGCGAAGGTCGCGCGGATACGCCACTTGGCATTCCACGAAGAGCAGCGCGTCGCCCGACAGAGGCCTCTGGCCCGGCCCTCGGGAACCTCACGGCACGTGCCCATGCCCGGCAGCCGATCCAATGGGCGTGAGGAGGTAGCACCATGACCGACCGGAGTCGACTCGACCGCCGGAGGTTCCTGTCCATCGTCGGCGGTGCGGCCGCAGCGGGGGCCGTGGGCAGCGCACTCGCCGCGCGCCCGGCCTCGGCCGGGCTCGGGCCGAACGACAGGATCCAGCTTGGGCTCATCGGCTGTGGAGGGATGGGCAACCGGCACCTCGACAGCCTCATCCGCCGGGACGACTGCGATGTCGTGGCGGTGTGTGACGTCTACATCCCCCGGGCCGAGGCTGCCAAGGCCAAGGTCGGCGACGGGTGCGAGTGGTACCAGGACTACCGACGCATCCTTGACCGGCCCGACATCGATGCCGTGTTCTGCCCTACGCCTGATCACTGGCACGCGCTCATGACCATCCAAGGCTGCCAGGCGTGGAAAGACGTGTATGTCGAGAAGCCGCTGGCGACCACCATCGCCGAGGGTCGGGCGATGGTCGAGGCCGCCCGTCGCTACGGGCGCGTGGTGCAGGTCGGGACGCAGCAGAGATCGCTCAAGCTGTTCCAGGACGCGGTGGGCATCGTGCACGGGGGCAAGCTCGGTCAGGTAACCTCGGCGGGATCGTGGATCGGCCAGAACGGCCAGGCGGGCGTCGAGACCCCCGCACCGGTACCTGAGGGCCTCGACTGGGACTTGTGGCTCGGACCCGCGCCGTGGGTGCCATACAGCCCACAGCGCCAGTATGCGTTCAGGGCCTTCCATGACTACGCCAACGGCGAGCTCACCAACTGGGGAGTGCACCTGCTCGACATCGTGCTGTGGGGCATCCGCGAGGACTGGCCGCTCACCATCAGTGCCATCGGCGGCAGCTACCGCGAGGTGCCGGGCAGCGACGACCACGAGACCATCGAAATCCTCTACAAGTTCCGGCGCTGTAACGTCACCTGGCAGCAGCGCCCGACCCAGACCGTGGGAGGGAAAGGCTACGGGATCCGGTTCAACGGCACCGGCGGTCGCTTGTACATGGACCGCGGGAGCTTCGTGGTCGAGCCCAAGGAGCTGGGCATCGAGGAGACCTTCGAGACAGGCGACCCGTGGATCGACATCGACTCCCACCACACGAACTTCTTCGAGTGCATGCGGACGCGGCAACTGCCCAACTCCGACGTCGAGCTCGGGCACCGTGCAACATCGACCGTGCTGCTGGGCGCCATAGCTCTTGACTGCGAGCGGAGCCTTCGGTGGGATGGCGACGCCGAGCGCTTCGTCGGCGACGACGCAGCCAACCGCCACCTGAGCCGCCCGTACCGGGCGCCCTGGCATCTGTAGACCGGAGACACGGGGGAACCACCCATGCGCAAGTTCGCAGTCGTGACCCTACTGGGAGCCATGGCGGCCCTGCCGCAGTTGGCGATGGCCGCCTCTTCGGCGGGCGAACTCGTCCGGGCTCTGGAGGCCGATCCGGCTGCGCGTGTGGAGGCCGTCCAGCTCCTGCCGCGCTACGGCGTCAAGCCCGTGCCCCTGCTGTTGCCGTTGCTTGACCACGAGAACGGCACCGTGGCGAAGGCGGCGTACAACGTGCTGTGGTCGATCTGCAATCGGGCGGCTTGGCCCGGAAGCGAGGAGGAGGCCGTTGAGGTGTCTCGGCAGCTCCTGGGACGCCTGGCTGAGGAGCCGCCGGAGGCCACTACCCGGAAGCTCCTGCGGTTGCTGGCCATCGTCGTCCCCGAGGGCGTGGACATCACCCCCCTGGTGCAGCGACTGGCGGACGCGGACTGGCGGGAGCCGGCCCGGACCACACTGGAGCGGATCGGGACCAGCCAGGCTCGCACGGCGCTGCGCGGAGCCCTGGGCGAGGCCGACACCGCGTTCAAGGCCGCGCTGCTCTGCTCACTCGCGGAGTTGAGCGACGGGGAGAGCGTGCCGCAAGCCCTGGAACTCGCGGGTCACGATGACCCTGATGTCCGCGCGGCGGCCGCAAGGCTTCTGGCCAGGACGGGCAACCCAAAGGCGCTGGCGGCTGTTCGCTCTGTCCGCGAACGCGCCACCGACGATACGCGCTTTGACGCGGAGGATGCTCTGCTGCGCCTCGCGGGATCGATGGTCGCGCGCGGTGGCAACTGGCAGCTCGCGATGAACCTCTATCTGGAGGTGCTGAGGAGCACAAGCCACGACGTCCTCCGGGATGCGGCGCTCACCGGCCTCGGGACCCACGGGGACGAGACGGTGGTTGGGCCGATCTTACAGGCCGCCGAAACGGCCCCCGAACGGACTCGCCTCGTGGCCGTGGCGGCACTGGGGCTTATCCGCGGCCCCGCCGCCGGCAGGGCCATCGCCGATGCGTATCCGCAGCAACCCGAGGCCATCCGGGCAGCGATGCTGCCGATGCTGGGCCGCCGGGGGGGACTAGCCGTGCTGCCCGCCCTAGTCCAGGCCGCCGCCAACACCGACGAGAGCACGCGGATTACGGCTCTGCGAGCCCTCGGCGATGCAGGCCAGTTCGATGGCCTGCCGGCACTGATCGAGGCGCTGGCGTCCGACGAAGAGACCACACGGACCGTCGCCCTCAACAGCACGGTGCGGCTCGCGCGAAGCCTCCGCGCCTCCGGTGACCTCGACAATGCGGGACGCACCTACGCCGAGGTGTTCAAGGCCGCGCCCTCCGAGGAAGTCCGACGAGAGGCGCTGGAGGGGATCATCGCGTGTCCCGTCGCCGAGGCCTTCGAGGTGATCCTGGCCGCTGGACCAGAGGTGGACCTCGGCGAGCTGTCCGGGCCGGCGCTCATCGCCGCCATCGGCGCCCTCGCCAAGGCTGACCGGCTGGACGAAGCCGAGGAGATCCTCGACCGTCTACTGGAGAGTCCCCTGAGCGGCCCCGCGGTTGGCGAACTCGCGGCGAGGCTTGGCGCGCACGCCGAGAGGCTCCGGATCGCCCGCCGGTTGGGCTTTGTCTCTGACTGGTGGATCGTCGGACCGTTCCCCTTCGGCGGGCCGGGCACCGGGCTGGGCGATGTCCATGTCGGCGAGCCGGACGTTGACCTGAACGCGACGTACAAGGTCGGAGACAACGAGCTGGCCTGGACCCACCACCCCGGCTCGGCTGCGACCACCCACGTGAACCTGATGGGGATCTTCGGCACCGTCGAGAGGCAAGTCTGCTACGCCTACGTCGCCATCGATGTTGCGGAGGCCCAGGACGTGGTTGTGCGAATGGGCTCAGACGACGGCATCAAGCTGTGGGTCAATGGTGAGACCGTGCATGACCATGACGTCGACCGCCCCTGCACCATAGACGAGGACGCCGCTCCCGCCAAACTGAGGGCCGGCCGGAACTCCCTGCTGGCCAAGATCAGCCAGGGCGCGGGTGGCTGGGGCTTCAGTCTGCGGGTGACAACGCCCGACGGCCGCCCCGTGCCGGCCGAGGTCCTCGCAGAGTAGCGAATGAGTTAGCTGGGAGGCGTCCCTGATGCTACAGATGGCGCTTGCAGCATGGACCTTCATGGGCTCGGCCGAGATGCCCGCCGTCCTCCACTTCGAGCGGCAGCGCATCGGGCGGGTCACATACGAGGCCGCCTCAGCCTTCGATGTTGACAAGGACGGCTCGATCGACATCGTCTCGGGCGGCTCGTGGTTCAGCGGTCCCGACTTCGTCGCCGAGCACAAGATCATGGACGTCATGCCTGTCGGCGACTACTTCGACGACTTCTCCGACTACCCCCTCGATGTCAACGGCGACGGCTACGCGGACATCGTTACCGGGGGCTACTTCGGGAAGACACTGCGCTGGGCTGAGAACCCGCGCGGAGCCACTGTGCCCTGGACCGTGCACGACGTGGCTGAGGTGGGCCCGATCGAGCGCAACTGCTTCTACGACATCGACGGCGACGGGCATGTGGAGGTATTTCCCGTGACCTCGCCCGTGCGCATCTTCAAGCTGCGGCGTGACGGCGATGGGAAGGGCACAGGGACGTTCGGTGACTTCACCATCCAGCAGGCGGGGGGCGGCGGACATGGCATTGGCTTCGGGGACATCAACGGCGATGGCCACGCCGACATCGTGTTCGCTCAGGGCTGGTTCGAGGCTCCCGAGGACCCCTACGCCGGTGAGTGGCAATGGCATGCGGAGCTCGACCTGAATTGGTGTGCCAGCGTGCCCATCCTCGTGCACGATGTCAACGCCGACGGCCAGAGCGACCTCATCGTGGGGCAGGCCCACGACTACGGCCTGCACTGGTGGAAGCAGGGGCGGAGCGAGGGCGGCAACCGCACATGGACCAGGCATGTCATCGACGAGGGCCGATCACAGTACCATGATCTCGCCCTCGCGGACATCGACAACGATGGACAGGTGGAGCTTATCACCGGCAAGCGCTACCGCGCTCACTCCGGGAATGACCCGGGCGCGAATGATCCCCTGGGCGTCTACTACTTCGAGATCAACGGCGGGGACTTCCAACGCTACACGATCGACTACGGACCGGCGGACGCTGCCAGCGGCGTGGGCATCTACCTGTGGGTGGAAGACGTCGACGGCAACGGCTGGCCCGACATAGTGGCCCCGGGCAAGGAGGGGCTCTACCTCTTCCGCAATCTCGGGCCCGTTGCCGCCCAGAGGGAATGATCGGCACCATCGTGTCGCGGGGCTGAGGTCACCGGTCCCGGGCCTCCCCTGGACCAGGGCCTCCGGACGAGCAGTCGCCCGCCGTGGCAAACGTCCACACCAGAGGGGAGACGCCGGCATGAGACTCGTGATTCGTGTTGAGGCCATCAAAGGCCGCTGCCCTGCGTACGAGGTTGGCGATCTAATCGTCCTGGATGACGGCTTCCGACTGAACGTCCGCGAGACCACGAATGTCTGCATGCACTCCCTCGCGTCCATCATCCCGTACCACATCGCCATCGCAAAGGGCGTCCAGCCCGAGCAGATGGGCCTGGCCCACAAGGACAAAAGGGACGGTAAGGCCTACGTCCAGTGCCTCGACCCGTGCGAGGTGACCGGCGGCGGCACGGTCACGTTCAGCATAGAGAGACAGGACGGCTGACGTCCGTGGGGTCTCGCGATTGATCTGCGTTGGCGCCGCGCCGCAGAACTCAGGACTCTTCTCCCCCTGACTCCGCGCCGCCGTCCGACTATACGTCGGCGGCCACTGGGCCGGGTGCCCTCGCGTCCTCGCCCACCTGAGATCGCCCCGGATCTGGACGCCGGCATCAAGAAGATCCAGGTGGGCCATCACGGAGTCCTGCTCTGGTAAGAACGGTATCCAGGACCAGCGACGGAGAAGCCCCGCGGATCTTCCCATGGCTCCTCACCGAAGTTGACGACCACTGCCCAGCCCGAGGAGAACCTCGTCTCCTGCACCAGGCGGTCATCCGACAGGACCCGGTGGTCGGTCATCTCATCGAAGCCGATCTTCTCGTGCCAGCCACAGACATTGCTGTACGTCTGCAGATAGCGGGGCCGCAACTTCGCCCATTCTGGTGAGCCGATGATGTTGCCCGCCTCGGGATGCATGAAGATGAGCGGGGCCGTGCCGTAGAGGATGTTAATCAGGTCGTGGCGATCCCACAGGCCGAAATCGCGGCCCGGGTCTTGGTTCCATCGCCGGGTGCAGTAGACCGAGTCATGGTACACAAGCTGGAACAGAGGCAGGCGCCGGACGGGGTTGAAGTCGTAGCCGAGGCAGCGCTCTGCGAAGCCAGGCTTGTCCTTAAGATACGGGCCAACCCAATGTGCCGTGCCGCCGCTGCCATAGTAGCCGCCGCCATACTCCGCGAGCGTCTCGATCCCTTCGAACACATGGGTGGTCCGAGTCGCCCACCATTTGCCGCGTTCCGACCCAACGACCAGGCCGAGATCGCAGAGCTCCTGCAACGCGTGGTCAAGCTGCGCTGCGCCCTCGCTCCGGCGCAGGGGGTGCTCCGGGTGATAGCATTCCAGGATAGACCCCCCGGTGGTCGTCGTGTCCAGGAAGAAGTAGTTCAGCCCGGCCTTGGTGGCGTTTAGCCCCAACGGGCCCAGGACCTCACTGAGCGTCGCTGGGCAACGCATCAGGTAGCCCTTCGGATCCCAAGGGGTCTCTTTGTACTGAAACTCGCCGCCGGCGGGCATGATCCCTCCCTGTTCTTGGGTAGGGTCCTTGGCGATTAGCCGCCCCTGGATCCAACTGTAGTTGTGGTACCCGCCGATGAGATACCCGGCGTCCACAGCGGCGCTGATGGCTTCGGGTTGGATGCCCTGCGTCGCTGGAGCTTCGCCGGCGCGGGGTTTGGAGACGACCGCCCTGCGGATGCCGGCTCGACGAAGCTCCGCGATCAGTTGCGGCGTGAGGTCACGCTGATGCCACACGTCGAGCGCGCCCTTGACGCGCTTGACCGTCGGGTTGGCGCGAGCCTTGTCGTCCCACGACCGAAATGCGCCCCGCGCCCGTTCACCGCGACGGAACGCCTTGGCCATCGCGACATACCCGCCCTTTGCGAAGAAGCGGAACGTCACGCGGCGCGGGTAGGCGAACGCGTGCTTCGATCCCACCCAGGTGACTTGCGGCAGCGTCCGCTCGCCGTTCGGTGTCTTCACCCACTGGATCGAGAACATGCAGTCGTAAGGCGTGTCCACCTGCGTCATCACTCCGCGCTCGCCGTCCGTGAGGCCCCACCACGGCATGCTCAACTTCTGGTGGAGCCACCACCGATTCCAGCGCCGATAGTCGAGCAGCGGATCGGTATCCTGCGTCGAGTAGACCACGCCTTCGTCGACAGGTACGACCGCGTCCGGCCCAGCCTCGTCGCTGTGGAATGCGTACGGGTAGGTCATGAGCATGACGCCCGCCCAGTTCGCCTTCCATGGTAGTGGCGTATCCCGGTCCGGCATGTCGATGGTGATCGTGACAGTTGCCTCATCCGGTGCCAGTTGGAGCACGACATCGAAGGGATGCCCGGCCCAAAGCGCCTGCGCCTTGATGCGTTGGCCGTCGACCACGGCGTCGGTAAGGCGGATCAGGCTGGTGTGTAAGACCTCACTGGTCTCAACCTTGCCCCACTCGCGGCCGCGGGCCGACCGGAACGGCACGTACTGCCGCCACTCGGCGCCGCTGGCGATGTCTCTGACCGTGAGGAGACCCGACGGCAGCGCCAGGCTGACCCGGAGTTGCTCGTTGGCGATGTGCAGCGCCCCGGCCTCGGTCCGTGCCTGCCACAAAAGCAGCACCAATCCCAGGCACGTCACGGTCTCACGCTTCCGCCGAGATGTCGATGTCATGGGCGTCTCCTCGCGAACCGAATGCTCATCTCCTAGACCAGGCTCTGTAACAGTCCGCCGTCGCCGGCAACTGACGCAACGGCCGTCAGCCGGCGCACAAGGCCTCCGTCTGCCCCGGAGCACGTCGCCTGCAACGCCTCGGCCTTGAACCTGACCCCTGTCCCACCGAGGAAGTCCATCCACCCCTGGATCCCGGTGTCATCTACTGCCCGGCCCTGGTTATACCAGCCCCCAACACCCTCGTCACCCACGCCCTGGAGCAGCCGAGGAGGCGGGCCAGCCACCGTCTCTGGCTGATCCGGTAACGGCGGTAACGGGTTCCGTGCAGTTTCTCTCTACCAACCGACGGCAATCGGCGGAGCCAGCTCAAATGGTAGTGATAGGAATGGCTCCCGGGGCTGCCGGCAGACCAGGGGCGCGGTGGTCAACGTTGTCAGCGGCGAGTGGACCACTGCTGCATCCAGACCCCAGATTCCAGGCGGGAAGGAGCGTTTCGGAGGCACAGCGGGTCATATCAGAGCCCAGTGCCTCACGATTGAGCCGTCACCCGCCTGACTTTGTCACCGCGATCACCAACGAATGGTTTCGGCGACCGGGGCATCCCGTCCCTGTATGGCCCGAGCCTGTAAACGCGTGTCAGTAGGCCGTCAGCGTCAGGAGCGCGACCTCACTGGTAACTCCGGCCGCCGACAGCTCCAGGCGGAGTTCCCGCAGCGCGATGTCGGGCCGGTCGTTCTCCCACTCAACGACGCAGGCGCCGTGTAACGCGCCGCCCCGATGGTCGCACCAGGCCAGCCACTTCGTGGAGTCCTTCACGCTGAGGAACTCGGGCGCTTGGGCCGCGCAGATGTTGACGGCATAGGCCAGCGGGATCGCGGTCTCCGAGCCATCCTCGCGCACGATGACGTATCGTCCCAGGTCAGATCCGCGGGTAGTCGCCGCTCGCGTGGCGTGCAGGAAGGCCAAGCGGCGCGCCGTGCCAGAGAGCGGCATTGAGAGGGTCGCCTTCGACTGCGCGACCAGCGGATCGAACGGCTCAGACCCCAGGACGGTTAGTTCGACGGCATCGCCCACCTTGAGAGCCCGGAGCGCCGTGCTCTTGGCGCGTGTACGGCCCTCATGGGCCGAGAGCACATGACCGTCGCGGGGTATCTCGGATCCGCCCTGCCAGGATCGCACGGACTCCACGCGACGGTCTCTCACAGCGACCTCAACGCCGTACTGATTGGTGCCCGTGGTGGCGCCATATCCCGGGCGATAGACGATCAGGTCGTCGTCGCCCCGAGCCTGGTCGACGCCGTCGACGCTGAGTTCGGCGCCATCAGGGAGTCGGACCACCAGTGGCGGCAGGGGGCCGCTGGCGACAACCTCCCCATAGACGTCGACGATCGCCACGGACTGACCGGGCTTCAGCCGCGTGATCCACCGGTACCCGCGACCGCCCTCCTCGCCCGCGCCCATGTGGGCGGACAGAACGAAGCCGCCGGGCGGGATCCGCATGCCCGGCGAGCCGTATCGCTGAACCGTCTGAACGAGACCGGACACGAACCCCGCCTCGGCCCCGTAGATGTTCGTGCCGGTCGTGGGGTGGTCGGGCGCCCAGGTGTAGAGGATGACGTCGCCGGCCGCGCGGGGTCGGTTGACGCCCTCGATGCGCAGGGCCTCCATACCGGCGGCGTAGATGGTCAGGGGCTGATCGGCAGCGGCCAGCGAGCCGACCGAGGACATTGCTGGACGTGGTCCAAGGGTCTCATCGCCGAGGTGGAACACAACGCCCTGTAGGCTCAGATCGCCAGTGGCGACCCCGAGGCCGAGATCGTTGAGGGTCGGCCCGCCGCCAGTGACCGGGATGGTCCGGGCTTCCGGCCCGGGGGGCACGCGGCTAGGACGCCGTCCGAAGGCATTGGCGGCGATGGCCGCGGGAGCGTATGGGAGCTCCGCGCGGTCGGGCGCGTCGACGTTCCAGGCGTACTCGGCGAACAGCGGCATCACCGGCGCCGTGTCGGGACGTGAGAAGAACGATCCGCGGCTCGGCGCGTAGGTGAAGCCGGTCCACGATGTCCCCAGCGCCCAGGCGCCCCGCCGAGTGCCGTACTGGGTGAAGTTTCGTGGCACCTTCCACGGGCTGACGATGACGCAGAAGCCCTGTTCCTGGAGGAAGTCGGTGACCGGGAACTCCGGCAACGGGTCGTAGATCCAGTAGTCGATCAACACGCTCTTTGGGATCATGTCGAGCGCGCGGTACGTGTTCCACGGCGGACCGCCGTTGATGGCGCCGGAGTGGTTGGGGCCGCACTGCTCCTTCGCGAGCAGCATGTCAGACCAGATGATGACATCAGTGCCTCGCTCGGCCAAGAAGCCATGCACGCGGGTGATGTGTTGCGCGACCAGCGACGCGACATCTTCTCCTGCGTCTGAGAGGTGCCGGCAGAGGTCCCACGCCTCGTCCATTCCGGCGTGGAAGTAGGGGGGCGACCCAAAGGCACTGAGCGTCTCCTCGTAGATGGGGAAGAGAAACTCGGTGTACGTCTCGTCGCGGGTGATGTCGAGCCCTCCGTGGGAGGTATAGGGCTCGAGTTGGTAAGCGCGGTCGAGGTGCCCAAGGGAGTTGAGCGCGGGGATGGGCTCGACGTGCCAGCGTCTCGCGAGCGCGCAGATCTCGGCAGCATGCTCCTTGGTCACCGCGGGCCGGCGCACGGCGTCGCGGTGGCAGTCCAGCTCGAGCGACGGTCCCCACTCGATTACCACGTAGTTCAGCTTCCACTTGGCCATCACCGGTATGACGTCGCGCAGCATGTCGGCGTCGTAGCCCCACGTCAGTTGGAGCATGAACCCGCGCCAGGGGTTGTCGGGATAGTCCGACACGCTCAGTCGCGGCAGCGACACCGAGCCATCGGCATTCAGCCGCGCTTCGTCGCTCTCGAGAACTTGCAGCAGCGACATCACGGCCCAGAACAGGCCCGAGGCATCAGCTCCCACCACGGTCACACGATCCGCCTCGCACTGGATTTCGTAGCCCTCCGGGGGGAGGGGTGTCTCGGCGAGCGTGAGGGTGATGCCGCCCTCGCCGGCCTCGTCGACGGTAGAGTCCCACGCGAACAGCCGCGAAAGCTCCTCGGCCAAGACCGCGGCCGTGTCCGGATCGATCCCTCGAGGACACGCGATCGCCGCGTTCCTCGGCAGCGTCGTCTCGCCGTCAACGGCGAGCGCCTTCGGAGTCGGAATGATGATCTGTGCGGCGACACAACATTGGGCCATCACGGCGAGGACGCTGCAGACTATCCGCATTGGTCCAGTACCCATTGGGATGGCATATCACCACCTCGGCGACGGGGCATCCGTTTTCGTAGCCCGGCATGCCCGATATCGGACGGGTATGCGGGTCGTTGGCTGAGCAGTCAGCCATTCGTTGCTGTGCTTCGGCAACCACGCGCCACACGCCTGCCCACCTGCGCCCTGGCGCCTTCGGGCACACGAGCCAGCCGGGGCGTCGATGTGATCCGGTGACAACGCCAACGGGTCCCGAGCAACTTCGCACCAGTCCACGACCTTCGGCGGAGCCGGCCCAAGTGGTAGTGTTCCGGATGGCTGTGCCTCCGAAAAACTCCATCCAACCCCGAATCTGGGGCTTTCGCAGCCACGCAGATCAGTATTGGGACCTCACGCCGATTCAGGTGGAGGCTTGTCGAGTTCAGGTGGCTGCACATGGTCGCGCCCTGGGGGTGGTGCCTGAACCCGCGCAGGACCGCCGATTAGCCTGTCGGAGCCGTTCCGTTCGGGTCTGGAACAGCTGCTGACCCCGCGGCCCGCAGGATGTCGGCCTCGGTGAAACTCTGGTAGATGATCTCCCCGAGTGCTTGCCTCTCGCAATCGTGGACGGTGTGGATGGTGCCGTCCGGAGCCTCGACGGCGTCCGGATACGAGACGTTCGGACGGTCGTCGAGCACCAATCCCCCTCCAAAGCCCGTGCCGTCGTCGGACTCCGATAGGTAGGCGCGCAGGCCTGTGCGGTGTCGAGAATCCGGGGTGTTTATGAGCAAGACGCGGCCCGAGCTGAGGCGCCTGATGAAGAAGCGGACGCCGGGGTTCACGATTCCCGAGGGCGTTGCATCATCCCATGTGCGACCCGCGTCGGCGGAGCGGCTGGCCCACAGGATGCCGCTGCCGGTGCGGATGAGCATCAGCAGCGTGCCGTCGGTCCTTTGTAGGATCATGTTCTCCAGAGCCCATTCCGGGGCCTCAACGGCTCCGTGGAAGGTCCACTCGCGCCCTTCGTCAGCGCAGATGGCGACGCCTTGAAGCTGGCTAGGGCCGGCGAACCACTGGCCGGGAGCCTTCGGCGCCCAGGTAACTGGCAGGACCCACTCGCCAGAGCTCAGGACGGTTGGCTTGTTGAGGCGGAAGGCGAAGGGGAGGTCAAGGTCGATCTGTCGTGCCGGCGCCCAGGACGGCGCCGTGGCGCCGGACTCCTCGGTGGTGAGTGCCCACAGAGAGTGATCGGTGGGCTCCAGGCAGGCGCGGTTGTAGAAGAGCCAGAGCCTGCCGACGGGATCGTGCCACAGGCACGGGTCGAAGACCCGGGTGGGGCCAGGGAAGTCCACGATCGAGTGCGACTGCTCCCACGTCTCGCCGCCGTCTGCGCTCGAGGTGATCACGATGCGGTTGTCTACGTGGGGCTCCAGCGGGCCGCCGGTGAAGAAGGCAGTCCAGAGCCGCCCGTTGGTGGCGCGCTCGATGGTAGGGATGCCTTGCCAGAGGCGATCCCCCTTGCGCGAGACGACGCTTGTGGTCAGCATGGTAGCACCTCTGTGACGGCGGTTCGGAGTCTCTGCCCGCGGTCGACCGGTTACTCGGGCAGCAGGCGGCGGAGCAGCTCGGACGTGATGCTCACGTGCCGGTCCCCCAACGTGGTCTCAAGACGTATGATGTCCCGTGCGTGGCGCGCGAGCCGGTGATGGCGACCGCTATCCACATGTCAGCATCCGTGGTCGTCCGCGCGTGGGTCCCAGAACTGATCGGCAGGACTGCGTCAGCCCCCGATCTGGCGCGTTTCTGGCAGTGACTTCGCATGGCTGGTGGCAGGATCAGCCACGCTGGTCGGGTGGCCCCGACAGACCGTGCGCCGGCGCGGGGCCTCCAGGCAGCAGCGCACGCCCGGATTCACGACCATCAGTCGATCCACCGCGGAACGCATGCTGAAGCGCGATGGACTGACACTATGCCAGGCCGAGCACGAGTAGGCTATCGGCATTCCGCCATGTGATCTTCTCGCAGGCGTCGTCGCTGATCAGGGATTCGGCCTTGAGCTTCCCGAAGTAGGACACTATGGGCAGGTCCTGAGGGACGTTGGCGATGTCGGTGCCGAACAGCAGGCGGTCCTGGAACTCCTCCATGAAGGCAAACCCGAATTCGGGGTCACGGCTGATGGCGTTGAACCCGCTGCCCGCCGAGAGGTCCCCGAGCAGGTTCGCGTAACCACGCATCAAGTCCACGAGCCGCCCCGGACGGACGGGGCCCTTCGGGTAACCGTTCCTTTGGGTCGACGGGTCATCCATGGCACTGATCTCGGCCCAGAAGGGCTGGGAGTGTCCCAGAATGGTCAACTCCGGGAACGTCTGGAGCACCCTCTCCAGGCGCGGCAGGCCCGGCTCGTCCACCAGGCCGTAGCACCCGCCCACCCGAGACGCAATATGGATGGTCACCGGCAGCCCCGTCTCCGCAGCTTGGGCGAAGAGGTTCATATTCAGGGGATCGTCGAGGGGGATGTTCGAGATGCACTCTCCGACGCACCGGCATCCGGCATCCCGATAGGCCTCCATCATCGGGCGGAAGTCGGACGCAGGGCTATTGAGCATCCACCGCGGGTCCATCGGACAGCATGGGATCAGGCGGTCGGGGTGCTCCGCGGCGATTCCGATCAACTCCTCCGGGGGAACCAGGGTGTAGCGGTAGGCCGGACTCACGGTCCCCATGCAGAGCGCCTTGTCGATGCCGTGGGCGTCCATCGTGGCGATGAGTTCGTCCGGCGTCGGGTAGCGGGTGCCATTGGCGCGCGTCAGCTTCGGCAATCGGGCCCGGCATACGTGCACGTGGATGTCAATGATCATCGGTTCGCTCTCCGTTGTCGATGGCCACGGCCGCGTCGACCTCTGCCCCGTGCGATGCGCGGCTGACACGCGGGGCTGGTGGTCTGCTCGTGCACTCGTTTCCCGAACATCACCTTCCGCCCCTCTGCCGGCGCGAGCATGGCAAGCATGGCAGGATGGTGTCCCTCCGACCTACCCCATCCGCGCTATCTGACGAGCGGAAGGCTGAGTGGGAGGCGTACGCCCACCTCAGCGCCGAGGACGCCGGCATGGTGTACGAGTTGGTGTTGGCGCTTAAGTAGCCCGCTCTTCGCCGGCTAACCTACGTCAGGCGCGAGGCTCCAGGCAGGTCCCTGACAGGGAGGGAACCGTCGCTCGCCAGAGAACCACCACACCACACACAGCGCCCCGAGACACGCCCAGATTAGCCTCGCAAGTCTCGGGCCTTTTGTGCCAACTAGCACCGCTCCAGATGGCCGGGCTCGCCGCGTTGCGGCTCACGCGCACGAAGCGTGGCTTCGTGCGTGCCTGGCCAGGGCTTTGCGGGCCTGATAAGCGCATCTGGCCGGAATCAGTAGCGCAAGGCTCATAGCCGTGCGAGATCGCCGTCTTGAGCCCTGATTCCGGTGAATCCAGCGGTGGTTTCGGGGTGCGAGCCCAACCCAGTGAGCGAGCCAGTGATATGTGGTTGCCCCGCAAACGCGCAGCAGCGAGTACGCTGCCGATCCTCGGCTTGTGTTGCACAGCGGGCGCCGGCGATGTGAGTGGGACTGTGGACCAGCGAGGTGCCATGGTAAGTCAGTACGCACCGCCCCCTGAAGCGGTCGACACCGGGCGCTACCTCATCGGAGCGCAGATGGTGCCGCTCTGGAGCCCGGCGCCGCGCTGGGGGCCGATCAAGGCGTATCCGGACAGGGAGCCGGTGCTGGGGTGGTATGCGGAGGGCGAGCCGGAGGTGACGGACTGGGAGATCAAATACGCGCTGGAGCACGGCATTTCGTTCTTCATGGTCTGTTGGTTCCGCGACAAGGACAATCTCGGCAAGCAGCCCATCGAGGTGCTGTTCGACCACTGGGTTATGCGAGGCCTCAAGGAGAGCCGATACGGGAACCAGATCAAGTTCGCGATCATGTGGGAGAACGTGAACCCGGTGGCCTGTGGCGTGGACTCGGAGAGCGACCTTACTGAGAACCTACTGCCGTTCTGGATCGAGGAGTACTTCAGCCGGCCGAACTACCTGCGCGTGGACGGCATGCCCGTGCTGTCGATCTTCGCGGTGCAGAAGTTCATCGATGACCTCGGTGGTGAGAAGAAGGCTGCGGAGGCCGTAGAGAAGATGCGAGCTGCGTGTCGCGATGCGGGGCTCGGGGGCCTGATGATCCTGGGGCAGCATTGCTGGGGGCCGGTTGAGGAGCCGCTGCGGCAGATGGACGCGCTGGGCTTCGACTATGCTTTCGCCTATCACCTGCCTACATTCATGCCGGCACTCGGCGGGCCGTTCAAGGAGCCGAAGACATTGGCTGGTGATGTGGTGATGGATGCGATCGATGAGTGCTGGGAGCTGGCAGGGCCGGTTCCGTACATCCCGACGATCTCGATGGGCTGGGACTCGCGGCCCTGGGGGACGTCGCACTCGGCTGCTCAGTGGCGGCTGACGCCCGATGAGCTGAGGGTGCTCTGCCAACGAGCGAAGGATCTGGTGGATCGGCGAGAGCCCGGTGGCCTGGACAGCCGGATGATCCTGCTCGACAACTGGAACGAATACGGCGAGGGGCACTACATCTTCCCCACGCGCCAATATGGATTCGGGTACCTGGACGCGATCCGCGAGGTCTTCGCGCCCGGAGCTGGACCGCACGTCGATCTGGTCCCGGGCCCTGGCGATGCCTTGGAGTGATTGGGTACCCGTTGGCTCCGCAAACCGGCGACGCAGACGCAGACCAGTGGCCTGAGCGCCGCATACGCGGTCGCGCAGTTCCGCAGTTCGTGGATCGTTACGGCTCATCCGTCAGGCCCGACTGGCGCTCACCACCCCACAGCCATCGCCGGAGCCAGCTCAAGTGTTACGTATTCGAATGGTCCCCAGGGCTGCCGCCGGACCGGGGACGCGGTGGGTGACGTGCGGTTGGCAGCGACCACGTCGTAGAGGGCGCGAGGTGGTCACCCGGCCGCGCCCAACATCGTTCCGCCATTGAATGGGGTCTCGAGGTCGGCCTTGCTGTCGACCAGCTGCATCTCCCCGCAGCTGTGAGATGTGGCGTGCACGTCTCACGGCCGGCAATGACGGTCCTAGCCGTCATTACTCCCTCCCCTGATGGTAGCGGTACCTGGCCCACATTTGGTTGACGAATGGGTCCCATGCCTGCCCTTGCCGGGCCCAGCCGGCGGAGTAGTCTTGTCCCCGCGCTTGCTTGATCGCGTTGATGTGTTGGCTGTCGTCCTCGGTCATCCAGCGGTCTACGTAGTCGAAGAAGGCGTCATGGTTCCAGGCCCTCTCGGCGTGCAGGATCCGCACGGCCAGCGCCTGGCCCACCCACGCGACGCTGGTGCAGCAACGTCGGTAGCTCTCTCCCAGGTCGCCGGGCCACTCCTTCGGGGGTAGGTGTTCGTAGGCGCCCCAATCCGGCTGACCTCTCACTCCCTCTTTGCCCACGTGGCCCGCATATACCACCTTGGCCCCCGTCCAGCCGGTGTCGTACATGGTCTGCATGTCCTCGCCGAACCTGACATTGGGGTATGTCTTGGTCGGCGACTGCATGTCTTCGTCGCCCAGCATCATTCCGGCGAACACGATCGGCCACTTGCGCCCGCTACCGTGCCCGCCATGCGCCCCCCACCCCGGGTAGCCGGCCCGAACGATGCCCCACAGGTCGATTCCGTACTGCACGAAGTTGATGAGCAGTCTCTCCTTCTCCTCTGGCTTGAAGTCGAGGCACAGCAGCAGCGAAGCAATCCCCACCGCGCGCCCCGCCTCCCGGCCGTACTGCACCTGGTACTCGGCGGGAGCATCGAAGTGGAAGAAACAGATCTCAAGCCATGGGCGCTCGAAGTGGTCGGCGAACTCCTCCAAGGTAAACGTCCCCTGTTCATGCTCGAAAGGGATGCCCTCGCGGGAGAGCTGTGGCAGAAGCTCGCGGCGTAGCTGGCGGGCCAGATAGAGCTTCTGCTCCTGGTCGCAGTACGATGGTCGGAAAGCATCGATCGGCGCGGGCTCTGCGAGACAGGTCAGCACCGACACGGTTCCCACTGGGCTGAGGTTCGTGTCGCTTGGGCGCAGCCAGTCGGGCAGTGAGTGCGGCTCGACGGAGATCGATGACAGGAGAGCATCCCCCGGCGTCATCGCGATGGGAACGGTGGTGCGGATGGTCTCGTAGCCCCGCCCCCTGCCCCCGGGGACGCGGCTGTCGAACGGGCTGATGCCGCTGCCGAGCGGCAGGTTCAGGATGGAGCCGTTCCTTCCGTCGACCGCCGGAGGGTCCACCTCCGTCACCGTCACCGGTCCCACAACGTAGTAATCGCCGTTTACAAAGCGTCCCACACGCACCTCCTCACTGAACTTCCAGGTGATGCCGTGCCGGGTCACGGTATCGGTGACCTCGAGTTCCACTTGCTCGGACTCGACAGCCTGCCCGTATGCCGGTCGCTGCGCGCACGGCCGAAATGCCAGTGCACCGAACACCATCGCGCCCACGGACGCGCCAGCGATGCTCCGATGAGGCCTGGTTCTCACTTGGTCTCTTCCTTTCTTGGCGTGGCTCGCCGCGTCAGGTTCTCCCATAGTCGTGCGGTGGTGTTCCTGCTCCAGTAGGCACCGAAGATGCCCGGGTCGCCCGCAGAGTCGCCAAACCCTATCGGCGAGCGTCGGACGACCTGATTGCGGGGCTTTCTGCCTATTGACTTCACCTTCCTAACAGGCCATCCTCCTCGCATGTTCTGGTATGTGCTCCTCCTGCTGTTGTCTCCTGCCTCTGCCTGCATCGGTCGCCTGACAATCGATGACAAGGGTCGCGCGATCATCGCCCTCCGGCAGCAATACCGGGGGGACCGAAGCGCCGTCACACTTCGGGCCGAGCCTGCATGCCGGCGGGATCAGAGCGGAGAAGTCCTGACGACCGACGACGCCACCTGCGTTCTGGGCTTCCGCGAGCACGTGTGCAGGTTTCCGGTGCCTGAATCGCCAAGCATCGCGACGAATGGCTGACTGTTCAGCCGGCGACTCGGCTACCGAGTCTGATATGGGGGGCCCCGGTCTTGCTGGCTCGGACGCAACCTCGGCGTGCGACGGAGACTGAGAGATGAACCCCTGTCTCGTTGGGCCGTGGCTGTTTGCGGCTTTGGTGGCTGCAGGTGCGTGTTGCGGGCAGCACCCGCTCGAGGAGTGGGGGCCTGTGTGGCAGCCGCGACTGCCGGCGCAGGAGCGACACCCGTACCTGTTCTACGACGAGGCCGATCGCGCCCGGATGATCGCGCGGCTGGATGTCGAGCCGTGGCAGAGCTGGTGGGCGAGCATACAACGGCAAGGGCTGCGGAGCACGCCCGCGGTACGCTGGTGGCTTCAGGGAGGTGAGGCGGACGCGAGGCTGGCGCGCGATGACCTGGTCGAGCGTCCCATCTGGCGGGAGCCCGACCACGGCTACCTGGAGCCTAGCTCCCATCGATTCGCGGACTACGTCATCGCGTACGATGTGCTCGCCGCGTGGGACGGTCTCAGCCCGGAAGACCATGCGGTCGTCCGCGACCGGATCGCCGCCGAGGCGGACCACTATTACGCGGTCTTCGACGGCGTTCCCGGCGGCGCCAACTACGGCAATCAGCGCACCTTGGCCGCCTCGGCGCTGGGGATGGCGGCGCTTACACTATGTGAGTACACGAACAGCCCAATCGGCCCCGCCAAGTGGCTTGAGCGCGCGCTGCACGAGATCCGGCGGGACGAGAACTTCTGGTTCTTCCGACCGGGCGGCCTATTCGTCGAAGGCCTAGGCTACACCAACTACATGAACGTGCAGTTCGTGCCCTTTGCCATTGCCTACGAGCGGGCTACGGGTCAGTACATCTTCACAGACCCGCGGCTGCGTGAATGGCTTGTATTCGCGGCGCATCAGTTGATGAACAACGGTGAGGCGGTCATGTGGGGAACCTGCGAGTCGGCTCGGGGCCTTGGGTTCCTGGGACTGCTGACGAGTGAGCGATACGGCCGAGACCTGGCGTTCCGGTTCCACCACACCTTCCATCTGCGCGAAGATCCTGTGCCGCACCCCTACCACGTCCATATTGCCCTGGCCCACTACGAGCCCGAGGTGGCCGGTGAAACGCCGTCCGCTTCCCACTATTTCCCGGAGTCGCAAACCGTGGTCCTGCGCGAGGACTGGGGACACGAGACCACCGCCGTGTGGTTCGCGGGCAAGGACGAGACGTGGCCCCTCGCCTACCGCTACCAGACCTACAGCCACGCCGACGTGGGGCACTTCGTGCTCGCCGCGTGGGACGAGGTCCTGGCCGCCGATTCCGGTTACGATCACTGGAAGAGCCGAGAGCATTTCGCCGCCGAGTTCCATAACGTCGTCCTGATCGATGGGACAGGCCCCGCGCAGGACACACCGGGCGAGCTCTCCAACGCAGACATCGACGGCCCCGTGCGCCACGGCACTGTTACCACCGCGTACCAGGGGTGCACGGTGCGCCGCACACTCGCGCTGGTCCGGGGCCGCTATGTCCTCGTCGCGGACCACATCGCGGCCGACGCGGAGCACGAGTACGTCTGGCAGGTACGCTCGATGTGCCCTCCGGAGAGCCCTGGAACGCACCTATCTGAGCGCGCGGTGACGTGGCCGGGCCTGTCGGCAGCGGAATGGCGGGAGCTCAAACCAGGCCGCTCCCAGCTCACGACGGTTGTTCCGTCCTTCTGCGAGTTGACGCTCGAGGAGGGCCGATGGCGCCCGATGTCAGGGAAGCCCGACTTCACAGACCAGGTGGCCCTCGCGAGGTGGCGGGCCGCGGAGAGCACCGCCCTTTTCGCCCTCATCCCCAATCTGCGCGAGGCCCCTGACCTGACCTGGGAGGCGGGCCAGGGCCAGGACCTCGTCATTCGCGGCCGGGGCTGGGCCGACGGCATCTCGATCGGGGATGGATCGCTGCTAATCGACGAGATAGGCGGTGGTTTGCACCACCGCATCGAGCTTGAACCGTAGAAAACGGGCGCGTGCTAACGGCCGTTCCGCGAAGGGAAGCCGCCAATCCTCCGTTTGAGCGGATGCCGCTTGCTTCCATCTGGCCCCAGGAGGTCATCGCCATGCTGGGCATCGCGCTGAATGCGGTTGCCCTTCTCGCTAGCCCGTCCATCCCCGCTGCCGAGCAGGGCCTGCTCTTCCATGCCTCGTTTGACGGAACGCTCGAGGCCGTGAGCACATTGGGCTCCGGGTCGCCGGTCCGGGTGACGGGCGCGGCGGAGCCGACCTTCGCCCCGGGCAAGTACGGCGAAGCTCTCGTCGCCGGGCCGGAGCAGGCTCTGATCCACTACTCGACCGAGGGCAACCTCATCCCGCAGTCGGGAACCGTGAGCCTGTGGCTCAAGCCGGTGGACTGGAGGCCGGAGGAGACCGGCTTCCACACGTTCCTGGAGGCCGGTGCTCAGGACGGGAATCTGGGCTGGTTGCTCCTCTACAAGTACTACCAGAACGGGTGGCTCCTGCTTCGCTACGCCGACGAGCGCGGCCAAGTTGGCATGGCAACCGCCGAGCGACTCGGGTGGCAGCCCGATGAGTGGCACCACGTCGCCGCAACCTGGTCGGCCGACGCAATGCGTATCTTCGTCGATGGGGAGCAGGCGGCCGAGGCGCCTAGCCCTCTCGTGGCCGAGGATCTCGGTGAGACCTTCGCGCTGGGCGACAACGGGTGGCACGTCCCCCAGGAGGGCTCCCACACGCTGATCGACGAGGTGCGGATCTACGCCTTCGGCTTGTCTGCGAATCAGATCAGCCGCCTGGCCTCACGGGGCGAGCTGACCGTCACCCGCGACCCGATCGAGGACGTGTGGCGCGCGGAACTCGTCGTGCCCGATGCCGCCACGGTGACGCGGGGCACCATCAGCGCTACGCCCGCGGATGGCGGGGAGGCCCTGCAGACCGTCGCGACAGAGATTGCCGATAGCGTGGCCGCGGCCAACCTGGCTGTTGCCGATCTGCCGCCCGGCGAGTATCGCGTCGTAGGGACGGCCCTCGATGATGCGGGGACACCGGTTCTGGAGGTTAGCACCACAATGAAGCGGCTCGAACAGGAACGGCTGACCCTCGAGAACGACCGGATCCGAGTGGTCTTCGACGGCGGCACGGGAGCCGTGCTGGGCGTTGAGGCGCCCGGGCTGGGCCTCGCATGTCGCGCGCCGACCGCCCCCGCGCCGATCCTGTCACTGGATACGGTCGGCTTCGCAGACCGCGCGCGGTTCTATCGGCCATCCGACGTCACCAGGCTGGAGTCCGGCGAAGAAGCCCTTCAGGCCATCGCTGTGGAGGAGATCGATGGCGGCCAGCGCCTGAAGGCCGAGTACCTCTTCCCTCCGGGTATCGCCGCAACGGTCACGGCCGACCTGCCAAGGGACGCCTCCGCAGTCAGCCTGCGTCTGCAGGTCCAGAACGCTCGGCCGCTTCGCCCCTCGGAGGCGGTGCGCGTGCCGCGGATCACCTTCCCGTCGCTGTCGGGCTTGCGCATCGGGGACGATGCGAGTAACGACCGCCTCGCGACGGGCCTTACACACGGCGAGTTGCTCGAGAACCCGGCCGAGAAGCTGCCCACAGAGCGCGTGATGCAGTACCCGGGTAGATGCTGCATTCCATGGCAGGATCTCCACGACGAGGCGGGCGGGGTCTCGTTGATACCCCTGACGGACGGGCGCTGCCAACTGGAGGTCATCACCGGCGCCGAGGAGGGCCTGCTTCACTTCGGCAACCGCTGGTGGGCGTTGCTTGAGCCCGGGGAGACGTGGGAGTCACCCGTTGTCGAGTTGGGCATCCACGAAGGCGTCTGGCACGCCACGGCGGACCGCTTCCGCGAGTGGGCGCTTGAGGCGACGCCGCCCCACGAGCAGCCGGAGTGGCTCGCCGAGTGCGACGGGTGGCTGGGCATGGGCGGGCCGACGTACCAGTTCCGGGACCTGCCGAGGATGCTCGAGGCGGCGCAGTATTACGGCTTCTCCTACCTGCAGCTCTGGGCCCAGATGATCCTCGGCGGCGCATACTACTGCTACTTCTACCCGAATCCCGATCTTGGCACGGTGGACGAGCTACGCAAGGGGATCGCCGAACTCCACGCCAAGGGCGCCAAGATTGGGTTCTACAGCAACGCGATCTGCTTCGACGGAGCCATTGACGATAACGAGCTTCTGCGCGAGACCATCGACAAGTACGACATCCAGGACAACCCGCCCTTCCCGCGCTTTTACGACGAGGTCATCAACCATGTGTTTGTCGGCCCGGAGGGTGCCTATGGCCACGGCGGCGCCGCGGGCCACAGCCGGTCGGGATACCCCGACGGCTACTGGGCCATGGACCCGAACTCGCCCTGGTGGCGGGAGTACCTCGCTACGTGGATCAAGCGGTGGCACGAGGATTACGGCGCGGACGTGTGGTATCTCGACAGCTTCCCCGTCCACGGGTACGGGCTCGGGCCGGCGTCGTACGCGCTGCACCTCGACCATCCCCGGAGTCTCGGTGAGGGACAGATAGGGCTGCTGGAACGCATCCGCCAGGACTTCGAGGGCCCGATGCTCTACGAGGGGGTCGCCTGCGCCGCGTTTATGCCGTACACGAACTGGTGCCTGGGGACGGAGTTCGCGTTCGGCTCGGGTGAATGGTCGCGCCCGGAGATCTTCGCCTACAGCTTCGGCGACGTCTATCCCGTCTTCTCGGGAAGCTGCAACCGCTGGACGGGCATCGGCCAGATCTGGAC
>CBFDAZ010000007.1:0-26044 GCA_965602825.1 uncultured bacterium | reverse complement strand
AAACAGCGGATCGATGCGCAGACCGACGAGCCCCGAAACATGCTGATCGTCGAGGCCTGGAACGAATGGGGCGAGGGCGCGATCTGCGAGCCGGAGTTGCGCTACGGCTTCGGGCAGCTTGACGCGATCCGTGAGGTGTTCTGCGCGGACGCCGGGCCGCACGTGGACATCTGCCCAAGTGATGTCGGCTTGCCCTACCTTGAGTGGGAGAAGCCGGACCCAGTCACTCGTTGGGACTTCGACGAGCCGCTCGATTCGAAGGACTGGTGGATCGGGCAGATGGAGGACGTTCACGTCGAGGGTGGGATCCTGAAGGCACGAGCCAGCAGCGGCGACCCGAGTCTCACCGGCCCCATGTTCGAGGCGCGGGCGCGGGATTACTCGAAGGTCGTCATCACGATGAGCACATCCGAAGACACGGAGGCCCAGCTCTTCTGGCAGACGGGTGAGGCAGAGGGCATGGGTGAGCCGCGCTCGATCCACTTCCCGGTCGTGGGCGGCGAGATGCGGGAGTATGTCCTGGCGGTCGCCGAGAGCCCCCATTGGCGCGGGATCATCACCCGCCTACGGCTCGATCCGGGCTTCCAGGCGGGGATGAACATCGAGTTGGACAGCATTGAGCTGCGGAAGTGAATCTGCTGAAGGGAGTATCCGAAGATGAACCTACACTGCCCCCCCAGACTGGCGCGGATGCTGTTACTGGGCGCCATATTCGCGCTCTCCGCGGGACATGCGCAGGAGGGCAACCTGCTTCCCAACAACACCTTCGAAGCCCACGAAGGCGACCTGGCGCAAGGCTGGGTCTTCCTCGCCGACGTCGGGAAGGCCACCGGCGTGCGCCGGGAGACCGGGGGCCTGGATGATGGCGCTTACCTCGAGGCCGTCCTCACCGAGGCCGGGCAGTGCGACTTCCGGATGGCCGACTCGCGGGTCGAGGTCTCCCCGGACAAGGCATACCTGCTGACCTGCTCCGTACGCGCGAGCAACGTCGCGGCGAAGTCTCACTCGATCGAGCTCCAGTGGTTCGGCGAGCAGGGGTTCCTGTCGCGGGACATCGCGGCGGCGACGGTGGGGGAGAGGTGGGTGCGGATTGCCGTTGGGCCGGTCTCTCCGCCCGAGGAGGCGACCGGTGTAGTGCCGCTGCTGCGCTGCTACCAGGAGGGAACGTATGGCTTCGACTCGGTCGGCCTCTGGGAGGTGGCGCCCTTGCCGCCGAACATCCTGCAGAACCCGGGCTTCGAGTCGGACGGGACAGGCGACGGGCAGCCCGACGCGTGGGGGGGTAACATGGCTGATGGGATGCTGGTCGGAGGCATCGTCTGGGACCAAGAGGTCGCCCACAGCGGCCAGTGCAGCGCCGGGCTCGCCCGTCCGGCGGGTGTGGGCGGCACGCCGTCACAGTGGGTGCAGAGAGGCGTATCGGTCAACGCGTCTGCGAGGTATGAGCTGTCGGCGGCCACGAAAGCGGATGCGTTCGGTCAGGTATTCAGGATGGCGATCGAGTGGACGACCGCGGGCGAGGTCCTGGATACCGCGGAGATGATCGATCAGACGCGGGAGGACTGGCAGCGGAAGACGCTTCGCGCTGTGGCTCCGCCCGAGGCGGACCATGCCAACGTGATCCTGGAGTTCGCGGCCAACGGTACCGTCTGGTTGGACGACGTGACACTGACGGAGGTGGGCACTGTGGCTGAGATTGATCTCTGGCTGGCCGAGCCAGGGGCTCGTGGCTTGATCCGCGACGGGATCGACGAGCGAAAGCTGTTCGTCCACTCGGTCCTCAAGACCGAGGAAGACGACATTGCGGTGGCGCTGCGGCTGATCGACGCCGAGGGGAACGTATTGGCCGAGACAGGGGGCAGCCAGACGGCCAAGCAGTCCTGGCGTCCGGACATTGCTGAACTGGGCCCCGGCGCGTACCGCGTCGTCGCCGAGGCAGTGAACGGCGAGGGGCAGGTCGTTGCCGCTCAGATGACGCCGGTTGACATCGTGCCGGGCGATGCGCCGGGCCTCTTCTTCCAATCCGACCACGTGGCGCTGGTTGCCGGGAAGCCCTGGTTCCCGATCGGTGTCACCTCGTTCTCGCCCACGTCAGAGGTGTGCGAGCGTCTGGCGGCTTCCGGCTTCAACCTCATCGTTCCGGGCAGCTTCACCCTCGGTGAGAAGGAGACGGTGCAGCAGGCCCTCGACCGCGCGGCTGACCTGGGGCTATACGTGATGGAGTGGAACAACGGACATGTCTACGGCGAGATCACGTCGGAGGAGCGCCGGCGGCGCTTCACGGAGAGCGTTGCGAACATCGCCGGCCACCCCTCATTCCTGGGGTGGATGTGCGACGAGGCGTTGTGGAACGGCGTCCCGCTGGCTGCGGTGAAGGACGGCTACCTGGCGGCCCGCGCCGCGGCGCCCACGCTGGTCTTCTGGCAGAACCAGGCGCCCCGGAATACGGTCGAGGATTTGGCCCGCTATGTCCGCTGGGCGGACGTGACCGGGATGGACATCTACCCCGTCGAGGGAGCCAACCACTCCGATCTGCCGAACAAGACGCTGAGTGTTGTCGGGGACGAGATGGACAAGCAACACCAGACGACGTTTGGCCGCAAGCCCGTCTGGGCGATCCTGCAGGGCTTCGGCTGGAGCGCTTGGGAAGAGGACGAGAAGCTCCACAAACGCGCCCCGACCTGGGAGGAGACGCGCTTCATGGCGTACGACGCGATCCTGCACGGCGCAACCGGCATCATCTATTGGGGCGCGACCTATGAGGACCAGGAGTCTGAGATCTGGGACTCGTTGCGCCGCATGGCGCGGGAGCTCGCGGACCTGATGCCGGTACTCGTCGCGGAAGAGCGCGTGGAACTCGATGTACAGCCGGCCGACTCGCCGGTCATCGCCGCGGCGCGTCGTGTGGACGGGAAGCTCTGGGTCATCGCGGTCAACGAGTCACCGGAGCCGGCGACCGCGACGCTCGCCGTGGGTGGCGCCGTTGCCGCCGTCCAACGAGTCGCTGAAGAGGGCGCCGCCCCGGAGGTCGAGGCGGGAGAGCTGGTCGATACGTTCCTGGGTTACGGTGTGCGTGTGTACCGGGAGCCGTAGCAGTGGAGCCCGGGTCCCGGTCACCGTGGAAACTCCATCCGGAGGCGCAGAAGCGGGGCTGATCGTCGGCGGCCACAGGGCCGGTCTGCCGGAACGGGGAAAGGTCAGCACGGGGCGATCGCTGTGGGCCGTGGAGCCTTGAGAGCCGGCTGGCTGCAAATCGCGCTCATCGTCCTGTTCTCGGCCAATGTGGGCGTGGTTGGGTTCTCACTCGTGGGATCATGGGCTCTGGCGAGCTCTCCGAACGTGCCCGACTGGGATTACGAGAGGCTCTCGTCGGTTCTGGCGATCCTGAACATCACGACCGCGTTTGCCGTCGCTGCCCTCCACATGGGCGCCTTCTGCGGACCGAGGAACGCGGCGCTGCTGTTGGTCTTGTGCGTGCTGTTGGCCGGGGGCGCCGAATGGCTCGGCACGACCACCGGTTTCCCCTTCGGGACCTATGAGTACACTCGGAAGCTTGGTCCCCTGTTGTTGGGGAGGGTGCCGTTTGCGATCCCACTTGCCTGGTTCACGATGGTGTACGCCAGCCTTGCGGTGGCCCGGGGTCTGGTCGCCGGCCGCTGGGTCGTCCCGATCATCGCGGGGGCGGCCGTCGCTCTGTGGGACATAGCGCTCGACCCGGCGATGACGGCGCAGTTCCCGGCGTGGGTGTGGGCGGGGTCCGGGGGCCTGTACGGGATTCCGTTGCAGAATTGGGTTGCGTGGTTTGCCGTGGCGTGGCTCGTAAGCCTCCTCTACACTGTCGCCTCGCCGGATGCTGGCACTCCGCCGTCGCGACTTCCCTGGGCTCTGTACACGGTTCAGAGCGTCTTTGCGGCAGTCCTGGCGACGGTCTATGGGCGAGGCTGGGCGACAGCAGTCTGGGCCATTGGCTTTGCCGGACTGGTTGGGTTGCGGTGGCGACTGGCGCGGGTCGAGCTGAACTCCAAGCGCGTCGAGCAGACGTGACCTGTCCCGGTGCATGACACCATGCAGACACTCGTCTGGGTGCTGGGAGTTGCCCTCGGGGTCCAGCTTGCCATCCTGGCGTGGAACATCGGCTACTGGAAGCTGAGGCGTCCGCCCCAGAGCGCCGGGCGGGTGTCGGTGTCGGTACTGATCCCCGCGCGGAACGAACGGGAGAACCTCCCGCGCTTACTGGAGGCCCTGGACCGGCAATCGCTGCGCCCGGATGAGACCATCGTCTGTGACGACGATTCCGATGACGGCACCGACGAGTGGCTGGCGGCGAATGCCGAGCGCTACGGAGCGACGTGGTTCCGGGCCGACCCGAAGCCCGAGGGCTGGGTCGGCAAGAACTGGGCCTGCCACCTGCTGGGGGGCCGGGCGAAGGGCGACTGGCTGTTGTGGCTGGATGCCGACGTGTGCCCGGAGCCGCAGTTCATCGAGTTCCTGGCCGGGGTTCTCCAGCAGACCCCGGCCACCTTGGTAACGGCGTTTCCGAACATGCGGACGCCGAGCACGGGGGCCGGGCTTCTGGTGGGGATGGTCCCTTTCTCGGTGTTCACGACCCTTCCACTTAAGTTCGCGGAGCGGCGGCCGAACCCGGCCTTCGGGTTTGCGAACGGACAGGTGATCGCGTTCCGTCGTCCGGACTATGAACGTCTGAGACCTCACGAGCAGGTGCACGGTGAGTTGCTCGAGGACGTTGCCCTGGCAAAACTCGTGAAGCGAGCGGGCGAGCAAGTTCACATCGCTGACGCCTCGAGCATTCTGCGAGTGGAGATGTACTCGGGACCGCGAGAGGCGATGGACGGGTTCTCCAAGAACGCCGTCGCCATCTGTGGGGGCCTGCGCCGTGCGGTCGCGATAGCGCTGGTGATGCTGCTGCTCTACATTGCCCCCTTCGGGCTCCTCGCAGCCGGGGCAGACGGTGTGGAGTTCCTGGTAGCTGCCAGTGTGGTGCTGTTTGGGGTGTCCGTCTCCCTGGTCGGACTGCCCTGGTGGTATGGATTGCTCTACCCCGTTGCGGTTCTTCTGACGGAGTTCGTCATCATCCGCTCCATCATCTGGCATCGCCGAGGGGAAGTACGCTGGAAGGGTCGGGTGTACCGACAGACATGAGACACCCCAGTGCGTGGTTCGCCGACTGGCTGATCATGCGTTCGCTGCGGGATCACTTCCGCGGCGTCTACCTTCACGAGCAGCGGCCGCTCGACCCGGGACGGCCCGCGATCGTGTTCGCGAACCACCATCACTGGTGGGACGGTCACTTCCTGCACCTGCTGGCTCAGGAATGGCGGCCGGGCCGCTCAATGGTGTGGATGAAGGAGCTGTCCTGGTTCCCGCCCTTTGGCGCTCTCGGGGCGATGCCTTTCCCCGATGATGACGCCCTCGCGCGAGCGCGGACGATCCGGCGTACTGTGCGGGCTCTGAGGACGACCCCGTCAGTCCTGTTCCTGTTTCCGGAGGGTGATTTGCATCCGGGCCCCGACCTTGACCCGTTCGGTCGCTCGCTGTTCTGGCTGCACGAGAAGCTCCCGGATGTCCCAATGGTGCCCGCGGCCATCCGGATCTGCGAGGGGATCCACCAGTACCCCGAGGGCTTCATCCTGGCGGGGCACCCCTTCGGCTGCGAGGAGGAGAGCCAGGAGGAATGGCTGGATCGGGCGCGTGATGCTGTGGGTCGTCTGATGGTTGAGTTGGATCAGGGCATCAGGGACTCGCCAGACACCTTCCGGTGCGTTCTGGAGGGGCGGCTGTCAATCGACGAGCGCCGCTGCAGCGGCCACCGCGACCGTGGTCCGAGGCCCCGCCACTACCGGAGGGATGGCTGAGCGAGGAGAGCGGTGAGCAATCGCCCGGCGCAGCTCAGGGCCCCCAGGCGGACGTGTCGAGCGCTGCCTGAGGGTCCGAGGGGAGTCGCCGGAGTCGCTGCCATGTGCCGGGCAGCCGACGCAGCTTGCCCCACTTCGTCACCCGTGCCCGGCGCGAGAAGACGTCGTAGTTGTGCCTCTCGATGTCGTCGAGGATGCCCGCGTACAGATCGGCCGCTGCCGCAACGGCGAACTGGCCGTCGCGATGCAAGAGAGCAATGCCCGGCCAGGCCTCCGCGTACAGCCTGCGGTTGCGGTCGATCTGGAACCGCAAGAACGCGCGCCAGCGCTCGTCCACCCCGCCATTCCGCACATGCGCCTCAGTGAGGCCGAAGGCGGCCAGTTCGTTACCGGGGAGGTAGAGGCGGTCGCGGTCCCAGTCCTCGGCAACGTCGCGCAGGATGTTGGTCAGTTGCAGGGCGACCCCCAACTTCACGGCGTACGGTACAGCGGCCGGCGTATCAAAACCGATCACGTGCATGGCCATCAGGCCGACGGTTGACGCCACACCGTAGCAGTACTCGACAAGCTCGCCGAAGTCGGCGTACCGGGTCTTAGTGAGATCCTGGGCGACACCTCTGACCAGGCGTTCGGCGTAGGCCGTGGGGATGTGGTGCCGACGGCGGGTGTCTGCCCAGGCCGCGACCACGAGGTCCCGCTCGGGGGGCTCATCGCACAGTGCGCGCCGGCGCCATGCCTCGAGTGCGCGGATGGGATCGCCGGTCGCCCGGTCCACGATGTCGTCAGTGCTGCGGCAGAAGGCGTACAGGGCACCGATCGCTTGTCTCTTGGGGCTCGGCAGAAGCTTCGAGGCGAAGTAGAAGGTCCGGCTGTTCTGGGCGGTGATCTGGGCGCACCTCCGGTACGCCTTGCGCAGGCCCGGAGCGCGGCTGGTTATAGCGGGCACCGACGCATCCTCGGCCAGGTCCATCAGAGCCTCGTCAACCAGTCTGCGCTCCCAGTCGGCAACGGTCGCTTCCATGCGAAGACCGGCTCCTTCCCTGTCAGGAGTGCCGCCCGCGGGCGTTCTCGCCATTGTCGCTGGTGAGCCTCTCGACCACCAGGCGCGCCGAGAGCAAGACAAGGGGGAGGCCCGTACCCGGGTGGGTACTGGCTCCCACGAAGTACAGGTTGCCGTAGCGGGGGTGTCGGTTGTGCGGGCGCAGGTACCCGACCTGTCCGAAGTTGTGACTCAGGCCGAAAGCGGCGCCGTACGGCAAGTTGAGCTCGGCCTCATACTCCGGCGGGCCGAACGTGCGCTCGAACACGATGCGTGAGGCCAGGTCGCCAAGACCCAACCGGGCCAGACGCCTCAAGACGGCGTCCCTGGCGCGCGCGCGCAGGGCTTCCCAGTCCTGTGGGCGCTCGTGGTTGAGCCGGCCCACGGGGACCAGGACAGTGAGGCTATCGCCCTCTGCGGGCGCCGAGTCCGGCTCAGTTCGGGATGGCGCACAGATGTAGAAGGACGGCTCGTCCGGCAGGTCCAGATCCTCGAAGATGCGATCGAAGGACTCTCTGTAGCGGTGCTCAGCGACGAACACATTGTGATGAAGCAGCTCGGTGGGCCGAGGCCCCCTCAAGCCCCAGTAGAACATGAGGGCCGACGACGTGTACCGCTTGGCCGACAGCTTGGCCGCGGCTCGCCCATCGGGGAGGAGCTCGCCATAGACGTATGGGAGCTCCGCATTCGCCACCACGAGATCGGCAGGGAATGCCTCGCCGGTTCCGAGGCGGAGCGAGGTCACCCGGTCCGTGTCCACACCGATCTCGGTAACGGGGGTCTCGTAGCGGAACTCCACGCCCAGCCGTTCAGCGATGGCGACGAGGGCCTCGACGACGCGGTAGAGACCGCCCTTCGGATACCAGACGCCCTCCGCCAGTTCGGTGTACTGCAGCAGCGCATAGGTCGCCATGGCGTCGTAGGGGCTGAGTCCGAGGTACATGTTCTGGAAGGAGAAGGCGGCGCGCAGGCGAGGATCACGGAAGTGGCGGGCGGTAAAGTCATGGTGACTGGTGAGCGCCTTGACTCTCAGCATGCGGGGGATGTTCGCGGGGCTGAAGTAGTCGAGCAGGCCCAGGAAGTTGCGTCCCACGAAGTCTTTGAGTGAGGTCTCGTGGCACTCGTATCCCGCGGCCAGGAAGCGGAGGTACTGCTGGAAAGAGCCGGGCTCGAGCGATTCGAGCTGGTCGCGCATGTGCACCAGGTTGGGGGTCAGATCGAGCCAGGAGCCGTCGTGGAAGCTGACACGGTACGTAGGATCGAGAGGCAGCAGACCGATGTGATCTGGGACCGACTGACCGAGGTCGGAGAACGTCTCCTCGAACACTCGGGGCATCAGGTAGAGGGTCGGTCCCGTATCGAAGGTGTGACCGTCAACGAGCAGCCGCCCACAGCGGCCACCCGGTCGCGGCCCCTTCTCAAAGACTCGCACCCGGTACCCACGGCGGGCGAGCCGGGCGGCTGCGGCGATGCCACCAATGCCGGCGCCGATGACCGCCACGTCCGTCATTGCGTGCCTCCAGGCGCTCAGAGCCCGTCGAAAGCTCAAACAGCCCCGGTTTGGCTGAGGGTTCCTGTGGACGCTCCCGCCAGCCGGGGGGCAGCTAGCCGGACAAGGCTCAGCGGAAGTGAAGGACGCGTGACAGCGTCGTGGTTGAGTGACAGTGGCAATCACGACAGCGTCCACGGACGAGCGCGGCGGCCAACGCCGTGGGTGCGGAGCCTGCGTGGCATCGCTGGGTCGGCTGTTCTACGGCTCGACGACGCGGACGGTCAGGCCTGTTCGCGCGACCTCGTAAGGCAGGCACTCCGCGCCGGCGGACTCCAGAGCCGCCCGCACACCCGCCCCCTTGCCAGGGGCGCAGAAACTGCTCATGCACCCGCCGCCGCCGGCACCGCATATCCGGCTGGCCAACGCCCCAGCATCTTGTGCAACACTCATGAGGTGCTCGAGTCGTGGAGTGCTGACGCCCTCCGCCAGCCGACGGCGGTTCTGCCATTCCTGGTCGAGCAACTCAGCGAAGAGGTCGAAGTCGCGGCTCAGGAGGGCCTCGCGCATCGCGAGGGCCGTCGCCTTGATGGCCTTCATGTTGGCGACTGCGGAGCCCTGGTCGTCAAGATAGGTCTTGAGCATGTTCCAGTTACTGGCGCCCGAGAAGCGCGACTCTCCCGTGAAAGTGAGCACGAGTCGGTCCTCGAACTCGCGGAGCCCGTCCTGCCCGAGGTCGATGGGCTCCACCACATCGCTGTCCACGCCGAACCAGAGGGCGTTAAGACCGCCGAAGAGGGCCGGGTAGTAGTCCTGTTTGCCCGTCGGAACGCGCACGTTCTGGGCCTCGAGGTTCGCGCCATAGCGTACCATCGTCATCTCGTCCACGTCCGCCTCAGTCAGCTTGATCAGCGCGCCACTCAGGGCAATGAGCAAGGACGAAGAGGCGCCGAGGCCGGAGCCGCGTGGGGCATCGTTACGCGTCTCAACCGTCAGGCCGGTCTCGGGCCCATAGAACTTGACGATCCGGGCGAGGAGATCCAGCTCCCCGCCGAAGCGCAGCTCCTCCAGGGAGTCGGCCTCCTCCGTGATATCGCCGTCGAGCGACACGAGCTTGATGCGGCGGTCGTCTCGGGTTGTCAGCCGCACGAAGCTGCCGATCGAGATCGCGACATTGACGGTTATTCCACCTTCCTCAAACAGGTACAGCGGGTAGATGTCAAGCGTCCCACCAGCAAGGTCGGTCCGCGACGGCGCCGTCGCCTCGATAACCAACAGGTGTGCCACCTTTCTACCGGTGGAGGTCTGGGGGAGAGTGTCCGGGATGGAGTTCGCTCTCGCCTCCCGTTTCGCCTTCCTGGGGGGGCTTCGCGGCCGGGTTTGGGGGCCGCACGATCGCGACCAACGGGCCCTGTTCGGCAGGTCGGCCGGTGGGGGGACGGCTGTTGCCTGTGGCAAGTCGTTGTGGTAGAATGCCGCGCGTTCCGGCGGCAGACGCGTCAGTGAAGGCCGCTGGGGGCGATGCTATGCGCGGCAAGGGCATCATCCTGGTCATCTCGGGTCCTTCCGGCGTTGGGAAGGGGACGGTGATCCGGCATCTGCTCAAGATCCGGCCGGGGATACAGCGCTCCGTGTCCTATACCACCCGCGCTGCCCGGCGGGGAGAGGTAGACGGAACAGACTACTTCTTCGTGTCACCGGATGAGTTCGAGCGTATGGGTGCGGAGGGCGAGTTCCTGGAGTGGGCGGTGGTCCACCGCGAGCAGTCGTACGGGACATCCCGCAAGCAAGTTGCTCAGGTAATCGAGTCCGGCAGGGACATCGTGCTTGAGATCGACCGGCAGGGCGCCCTGGCTGTTCGCCAGCAGTTCCCGGATGCGGTTCTGGTCTTCGTCGCTCCACCTAGCTGGGAAGAGCTTTTGCGGCGCCTCCGCGGCCGGCACACCGAAAGCCCGGACGAGCTGCGCAAACGGGTGGAGAGCGCCTTCCCGGAGATCGGGAGCATCGCCGAATACGACTACCTCGTCGTCAACGCAGACAGCAAGGACTCCGCGCAGGTCATAGCCGACATCCTGAATGCAGAGCACCACCGCCGGTCCCGTGTGGGCTGGCAGGAGTTGAGGGATCGGTTGCTGGCCGAGGGAAAAGCGTCGGTCGAGGAGGCGGGGACATGAGACTGCAAGGGCGCAAGGTGGTTGTGGGTGTGACGGGAAGCATCGCGGCCTACAAAGCTTGTGAGGTGGTCCGCCGCTTGAGGGCGGAGGGAGCCAACGTGCGGGTCGTGATGACCGAGAACGCCAAGAACCTCGTCAGCCCGACGACTTTCCGCAGCCTGAGCGGAGCGCCGGTGTCGAGCGGGATGTTCGACGACGAGCAGGGCGGAGATCTGGAGCACATTGCGCTGTCTGAATGGGCGGATGTGGTCGCTGTTGTGCCGGGAACGGCGAACATCCTCGGCAAGGTGGCCCACGGCATCGCCGATGACTTGCTCTCGACCACCATCATGGCAACGGAGGCCCCGACAGGCTTCGCGCCGGCGATGAACTTCCGCATGTGGCAAAACCCTATCGTCCAGGAGAACGTCCGGTCTCTCAGCGCGCTCGGATACCATTTCTGGGGCCCCGAAGAGGGACGGCTGGCCTCTGGCGCGGTTGGCGTGGGTCGGATGGCGGAGCCGACTGCAATCGTCGACTCTGTCGCCGAGCTCCTCTGCGGGGGTGGCGAGGGACGAGGCCTGAAGGTTGTGGTGACAGCCGGCCCAACGCGCGAGTTCATCGATCCCGTGCGGTTCATCAGCAACCCGTCGACCGGTCGTATGGGATACGCCATCGCCGCCGAAGCCCAGCGCAGCGGAGCGGACGTCGAGTTGATCACCGGACCGACCCACCTACAGCCGCCTCCGGGCGTGCGTGTGGTGGACGTTACCAGTGCGGAGGAGATGCGCGAGGCAATGCTGGAGCGTGCGGCCGAAGCGGACGTGGTCATCGGTGTGGCGGCGGTGGGCGACTTCACGCCACAGCTCAGATCACAGGCCAAGCTGAGGCGGAGTGACGGCCCGTTGATGCTGGAGCTTCAGCCGACCACCGACATCCTCGGCGAGGTTGGCCACAGCAAGGGAGACAGGGTGCTGGTTGGGTTTGCGGCCGAGACCCACGATGCGGAGGCCAATGCTCAGCGCAAATTGCGGGAGAAGAATCTCGATCTGGTTGTGTTGAACAACATCGGTGAAGCCGACTCGGGTTTCGCTGTCGCGACAAACCGTCCCACGCTGGTCCGCAGGGATGCTCCGCCCGAACAGCTTCCGCTCATGGCCAAGACGGAGCTCGCGCGACGGGTCTGGCGCGAGGCGCTTCAGCTTGCTGCAGAGACACGGCCCGACCGGTGAGCCACAGGGTCCGGCGTTGGCTGTCAGCCACGATGGGAGGACATCGTCTTGGGGAGTTCCTATCTCTTCACATCCGAATCGGTGACGGAAGGTCACCCGGACAAGATCTGTGACCGCGTCTCCGATGAAGTACTCGACTACGCTCTCAGAGAGGATCCCACGGCTCGCGTTGCCATCGAGACGCTGGTGACGACGGGGACCTGCATCGTTGCAGGAGAGATGACGACAGCGTGCTACGTCCCTGTCGCGCAGGTCGCGAGGGAGACGGTTCGCAGCATCGGCTACACGCGGGCCAAGTACGGCTTCGACTGCGACACGATGGGCGTTCTGGTGGCCATTGACGAGCAGTCCCCCGACATCGCTCAGGGCGTCGATCTTGGCGGAGCGGGAGATCAGGGGATGATGTTCGGGTACGCGACGAACGAGACGCCGGAGCTCATGCCAATGGCCATGATGTTGGCGCATCAGTTGGCCATGCGGCTGGCCGAGGTGCGCAGGACGGACACCCTGCCCTATCTGCGCCCCGACGGCAAGACGCAGGTGACCGTGCTCTACGACGACGGTCGCCCGGTGCAGGTGACGAAGGTGCTGCTTGCCGCGCAGCACAAGGCGGGGAAGGAGCAGGACGAGATCCGGGCCGATCTCATCGAGCACGTCGTCAACCCCATCATCCCGGCGGAGCTGCGGGAGGACGGGCTGGAAGTTTTCGTGAACCGCACGGGGAAGTTTGTGGTGGGCGGGCCCCAGGGCGACACAGGGCTGACCGGTCGGAAGATCATTGTGGACACGTACGGCGGTGCCTCGCGTCACGGCGGAGGGTGCTTCAGCGGGAAGGACCCTAGCAAGGTGGACCGATCGGGGTCCTACATGATGCGCTATGTCGCCAAGAACGTCGTCGCGGCAGGCCTTGCTGATCGGTGTGAAGTCCAGGTTGCGTATTCCATCGGCGATGCTGATCCCTTCTCGGTGCAGGTCTGGACTTTTGGCACGGGCAAGGTATCGGAAAAGCGTATCCAGGATCTGGTACTGGAGCACTTCGACTTCACACCCCATGGAATGATCGACCACCTCAAGCTGCGACGCCCCATCTACGCCAAGACCGCCGCCTACGGCCATTTCGGTCGCAACGACCCGGACTTCACCTGGGAGAAGACCGACATGGCGGACACTCTGAGGGAGGCAGCGAACTCCTAAGGGTCTACGGAAGCGTGGAGGCCACCGACAACGCCGGCTGCATCGATGTCGTTGTTGACCAGCCCGGACGGGGGCTGAGTCAGGCCTACTCGTACCTGGCACCTAAGAGCGGCGCCGATCGCATTACCATCGGAAGTTACGTCCTTGTGCCGTTCGGTAGTCGTCGGTTGCCCGGCTTCGTTGTTGGGTTCCGCCGGGATCCCCCTCCTGTCAAGCTTCGGCGCATTGCCGGCCTGCTGCTGGACGAACCCCTGTTCACCGAAGCCTCGCTGCGTCAGGCGGAGTGGGTCGCGCGGGAGTACCAGTGCTCGCTCGGTGACGCGCTTCGCTGTTACCTGCCCCCCGGAGCCGCGCGCAAGGTCCGCCGCCGCGCAGCCTTGGTCTCGTCGGCATCCCTGGAGGAGTTCCTGGAGAGGATCGGCCCGCGTGCGGTGCGCCAGCGTGCTGTGGCGGAGGCTCTCGTCGCGGCGGGCGGAGAGATGTCGTTCGAGGCGCTGCAGTCCGCCGTCGGAGGCGATGTCTCGTCGGCGCTCCGGGCTCTTGAGAAACGCGGCCTGGCAGAGCTCCGTCGCGAGCTGGCTCGGCCGGCGGCATCGGCGAGGACGAAGCGCTTTGCCTCCTTGTTGGTCGATCCGGAGGCCGCAGAGGCCGAGATCGGGAGACGGCGCTCGCGGGCACCCCGGCAAGCTGAGGCGCTCGCGGAGTTGGTGGCGGTGGGAGGGGAGGTTCCGGCTGCGGAGCTACCCCCGGGAACGGCCGCTGCGCTCGCGCGAGATGGTCTTGTTGTGGTCGAGAGCAGGCCGGTACGTCGGGCACCCCACGAGCCCGGCCTTGGGGATGCCGCCGCGGACTTCCCCTCGCCGACGCCGGAGCAAGCGGCGGCGCTGAAGGCGGTGGCCGAAGCCACCGAACAGGGCGGAGGCGAGATACTCCTCCACGGCGTTACAGGCAGCGGCAAGACCGAAGTCTACATGCAGGCGATCCGCCACGTTCTTGGGCTGGGGCGCTCGGCCATCGCGCTGGTGCCGGAGATTGCCCTCACGCCTCAGCTGATCGGCCGCTTCAAGGCTCGCTTCGGCGAGAGGCTGGCTGTGCTGCACAGCGCGATCGGCGTCGGGGAGCGGTTCGACGAATGGCACCGTGTCAAGGCTGGCGAGGCGCGCATCGTGGTTGGCGCGAGGTCGGCAGTGTTTGCCCCTTGCCGTGACCTGGGCTTGCTGGTGATTGACGAGGAGCACGAGCGCGCCTACAAGCAAGACCGCCCGCCCAGGTATGATGCGAGGACGGTCGCGGCCGACCGGTGCCGGCGAGAGGGAGCGCTTCTGTTGCTGGGAAGCGCGACGCCCTCGGTGGAGGTCTACTGGCGCTTCGCTCAGGACGCCACCGGCGGCCGGATCGTCGAACTCTCAAAGCGCATCGATGATCGGCCCCTGCCCGAGGTCGAGATCGTGGACATGCGTGAGGAAGCCAAGCTCGGCAGGACCGGAACGTTCAGCGAGAGGTTGAGCGATGCTCTGGGGGATTGCCTTGACGACGGCAATCAGGCTATCCTGTTCCTCAATCGACGCGGCTTCTCGACGTTCGTGATGTGCCGCGACTGCGGGTTTGCCCTCCGCTGCCCGGCGTGCGACGTCTCGCTCACCTTCCATTACGGCACCCGATCGATGTGCTGCCATCACTGCGAGCATCAGGAGCCGGTTCCCGATGCCTGCCCCTCCTGCGAGGGAGTGGACATCGGCTTCCACGGTCTGGGCACGGAGCGAGTGGCCGACCAGGTTCAGCGGGAGTTCCCGGATGCTCGGGTGGGCCGGATGGACCGAGACACGACGGCGCGCAAAGGGGCTCACGGTGGAATCCTGCGGCGGTTCGCCTCGGGGGAGACGAACGTCTTGGTCGGGACGCAGATGATCGCAAAGGGCCTGGACCTGCCGAATGTCACGCTGGTAGGTGTGCTGAACGCCGACGTCGGCCTCAACCGCCCCGATTTCCGGGCGGCGGAGCACACCTTCCAGTTGCTGGCCCAGGTTGCCGGACGAGCGGGCCGCGCCGGCAAGCCCGGACAGGTTGTGGTGCAGACCTACAATCCCGATAACTACGCCATTCAGTGCGCCAGCCGGCACGACTATGCGACATTCTACAGGGAGGAGCTGGAGCGTCGTCGACAAGTGCGGGGCAGCCCCTACCCGCCCTTTGGCCACCTGCTCGCGATTCACACCAGCGATGAGGACGAGGGCGTTGCCGCGGGCAGAGCGACGAAGCTCGGACACGCTCTGCGGAGCTTGACAGCCAGTGAGAGCCCGGAGGTCACGGTTGGCGGCCCGGCACCGGCGCCGCTACACAAACTGCGCGGCCGGTACCGGTGGCTGATCGTGCCCCGCGGTCCGGAGCGTGACCGGCTGGTTGATCTGGCTGTCCGGGCCATCGAGTCGCTGACGCCCCGGGATCAGGCCGCCGTGTACCTGGATGTCGATCCGATGGACATGATGTGAGGAACACGATGGAGAACCCGAAGCGCTCGACGCGCAAGATACTGCTCTGCACGCACCCGGTCCTCAGGCGTAAGGCGACGACTGTCAAACGTATGGATAAGGCCATTCGCCGCCTGCTCGATGAGATGGTCGAGACCATGCAGGCAGCGCCGGGCCTGGGCCTGGCGGCTCCACAGGTCGGTGAGTCGTTGCGCTGTGCGGTGGTTGCTGCGCCGGACGAAGAAGTCCGGAAGCTGGTCAATCCCAGGATCGTGGCGCGAGCGGACAAGATCGTTGGGCCGGAGGGGTGCTTGAGTCTCCCGACGCTTCAGGCACGGGTGCCAAGGGCTCGCGAGATAACGGTCAGAGCCCTGGACGAGAAGATGCGACCGCACACGTTTGCGGTGGAGGGTCTGTACGCCCGAGCCATCCAGCATGAACTCGATCACCTCAATGGGGTCTTGTTCATCGATCGGGCACTCGATGACACTCTGGCGTGGCAAGTCCCCGATGACGAGATCGAGGACGGCTACCGGCTCGAGGCGACAACAGTAGAGGAGGCCATGCGCATCTTCGAGCGACTGGCCAACGAGACCGATGCGGAGGAGTGAGTTGGGAGTTGCGGATTGCCTTCTTCGGCACGCCTGATCTGGCTGTGCCGTATCTCGAAGGCCTCGTCAGAGCCGGCCACCAGGTGTGTGCGGTGGTCACGCAGCCGGACCGGCCGGCGGGGCGGGGCCGAGAGCTGAGACCACCGCCAATCAAGGCGGCCGCATGCGGCCTTGACCTGGCCGTCCTTCAGCCTGCTAGCTGCGAGGACGAGACGCTGGTGTCGACTCTGCAGGAGCACCAACCACAGGTCGGCGTCGTCGTCGCCTACGGCAACCTCCTGCCGCCGCAGCTGCTGGACTGCCCCGATCTCGGCTGTGTCAACGTGCACTACTCGTTGTTGCCGGCCTTGCGCGGCGCGGCGCCGGTGCAGCGCGCTCTGTTGGCCGGAATGCCCGAGACAGGGGTCACCGTGCAGTGGATGAGTCCCGAGTTGGACGCCGGGGACATCATCCTGCAAGAGTCGGCGCCGATCCGCCCTGACGACAACCAGGCGACGCTGTTTGCACGGCTCACCCAAGTCGGGGTCCCGCTGTTGTTGACGGCGCTGGGCTTGGTTGCTGAGGGTACTGCTCCCCGGATTCGGCAGGGCGAAGGCCAGGTGACATGGGCGCCGGAGTTGACGAAGGCCGAGTGCCGGATCGACTGGTCGCAACCCGCCCAGCAAGTCCGGAACCTCGTTGCGGCATGTAGTCCCCACCCCGGGGCTTATACGTTCCGGAGTGGGCGGCGCCTCAAAGTGCTGGCCACCCGCGTTGTCGAGCAAGCCCGGGTTGGCGACGAAGGTGAGCCGGGGACGTTTGTCGAACTGGACGACGGTGGATGTCCGGTGGCGGCCACCGGGGCGGGCGGCGTGGCGCTTGTCACGGTCCAACCGGAAGGCCGGCGCGTGATGTCAGGCGCGGACTTCGCAAGGGGAGCCAGATTCTCGTCGGGCGAGCGACTGACCTGAGGCACCCCTCCGGGCATCGGTCGGGAGCCCCCGGCGTCAGGACGCTGCCGCCCGGGCAAGACGTCGGTAGACGAAGTGTGCCGGGAGAGTCGTAATGGACGCTTCGCTCGAACAGAACCTGGCCTCCGCGCACCAGGCCCGGATCAAGCTCGACTACGACCAGGCGAAGTCGCTCTACCAGACTGTCCTGGCGGCGGAGAGCGGTTGTGCCGAAGCGCTGCATGGTCTGGGGTTCGTGCTGATGATGGGCTACGGAGAATTCGATGAAGGTCTGGGGTTGATGGAGAAGGCGGCTGAACTGGCGCCCGACAGCCAGCCCATCCTGCTCGATCTGGCCAAGTCGCACGCAATGCTGGGGAATGATGAGAGAGTCAAGCCGCTGCTTGAGCGCGTGATCGCTCTCGACGAGACGACAAAAGAGGCGGAAGAAGCTCGGAAGCAGATGCAATACTACGGTTGATCGGGGGTCGGCGGCAGAACCGCGCCCGACGCACATCGTGAGCTACAGCCCGACGCTGCACGCTTCCAGACCCACGCCGCCGAGCCTTGCCCCCTCCTGCGTTGCCGGAGTGACCAGGGACGACGCCCCTACCCCCATTGCTTGGCCTGCAAGGAACGACCGGAAAGAAGGCGTCCAAGGTGACTGAGAAGGTTCGGGCTGAGTTCGGGCCCGACGGACAGAACGTGCTCGTGGCGCCCCAGACCTCCGTCGTTGAGGCGGCGGCGCTCGCAGGCATCGAGCTACGGACCCCGTGCGGGGGCAAGGGAAAATGTCAGCAGTGTCGTGTCACCACCGGCCCCAATGGAATCACGCCGCCCGATGAGGTGGAACTCGCTGCGCTCTCGCCGAAGGAGATCGAGAACGGCGTGCGCCTCGCCTGCCGGGCACGGGTCGTCGGCGATGCGTCGATCCGCGTTCCCCAATCCAGTAGGATCCTCAGTAGCGCGATCCTCGAAGGGGGCCTCGTCGAGTCGGTCGAGCCGGACCCGAATGTGCGGATCGTCCGACTGCGTGTGCCCGAGCCGTCAGTGGAGGATCAGCGTGCCGATCTCCGCCGGATCACGACCGGCCTTGACGGTGTGTCTGCACACGGCTTGGTGGTGTCTGACCTGGAGTTGCTGCGCGAACTACCGACCCGCCTTCGTGAGGCTGCCTTCGAACCCGTCGCGGTGACCGTGGGAGACCGCCTGGCCGACCTGAGGGCCGGGGATGATGTGACCGGGCCATATGGCTGTGCGGTGGACATCGGGACAACGAGTGTCGTCTGTTACCTGGTCGAGCTTGCCTCGGGGCGAACGGTTGGTACCGGCGCCGCACCCAACCCTCAGGGCACACACGGTGCGGACGTTGTGTCGAGAGTGGAGTACGCCGACACCGGACCGGAGGCGCTGGAGACGCTTCGGAACGAGGCTGTCGGCGTGGTCAACCAGGTGATCGCTGAAGCGTGTGACGAGGCGGACGGCGTGCCGGCCGACAGCATCTACGAAGTCACCCTGGTCGGCAACACTTGCATGATGCACCTGTTCTTGGGTCTGACGCCACACCATGTGGCACGGGCGCCGTACGTGCCGGTCATCGATGAGCCCTTGAGCGTCTCCCCGTCCCAGGCGGGACTGAACATCAACACCCGCGGGCAGGTGTACGTGCTCCCGAACATCGCCGGCTGGGTGGGCGCCGACACCGTCGGAGGCCTGATCGCGACCCGTCTGGCGGACAGCCCCGGTCCGACGGTCGCCATCGATATCGGCACGAACGGGGAGGTCATGCTGTGGTCTGGGCGAGAGACCCTCGTCTGCTCGACCGCTGCCGGACCGGCCTTCGAGGGGGCGCAGCTCCTTCACGGGATGCGGGCTGCCGCGGGAGCGGTGGAGCGTGTCCGGGCCACCGCGACAGGCCTTGTGATCGAGACAATCCAGGGGGCGCCGCCGGTGGGCATATGTGGCAGTGGCCTGCTGGATGCCCTGGCGGTGCTGCTTGACCTTGGGGTGGTGGATTCCACGGGGAGGATGGCTGACGCCGATGCGGCTGCCGGTTTGCCGGATGACGTCCGCAGCCGGTTGGGGGGCGAGGGGAACGACCGCCACTTCGTCATCGCCCCGGGGCCGGGAACCGCTGGGGGGACTCCCGTTGTTCTCACGCAGAGAGATGTAAGGCAACTCCAACTGGCAAAGGGCGCGATGCGAGCGGGCCTCGAGGTTCTGCTGGCTGAAGCGGGTCTGCAGTCGGCTGATCTCGACCGTGTGCTGCTGGCGGGGGCCTTTGGGTCCTACATCGACCGACGGAGTGCCGTGCGCGTCGGCCTGGTCCCGCCACTGCCGTTGGCGCAGATCGTCCCGGTAGGCAATGCGGCGGGGGCGGGCGCGGTTTTGGCTCTGGTGTCAAGGAGGGAACGCGGGTCGTCAGCTCGAATTGCGCGCGAAGCCAGGCATGTTGAGTTGTCGTCCAGACCGGACTTCCAGATGCAGTTCGCAGAAACCATGATGTTCCCGGAAGGGTAGTGTCCGGAATTCGTTGGCGGCTGGCAGGTGAGAAGCTGCGAAGGGCGAAACCTACCACCTCGCTGACGGGTACTCCGCAGTCCAACCAGCAGGAGGCAGTGCACGATGGCAGACCTCAAAGCTTTGGCGGAAGCCCTCATCAAGGGTGATCGGGACACGACGGCCGAGCTTGCCCAGGCGGCAGTAGACGAGGGAGTGGCGCCCAAGCAGATCCTGGACGAAGGACTTATCGCGGGCATGAACGTTGTCGGTGAGAAATTCAAGAACAACGAGTTCTACGTTCCTGAGGTTCTCATCGCTGCTCGGGCGATGCATGCCGCGATGGACATCCTCAAGCCGCTCCTTGCCGAGAGTGATATCGAGCCGGCGGGTGTGGTCGCCATCGGCACGGTCAAGGGTGACCTTCATGACATCGGGAAGAACCTCGTTGGCATGATGCTTGAGGGTGCGGGCTTCGAGGTACACGATCTCGGCGTCGATGTCCCACCCGAGAAGTTCATCGAGGAGATCCAGGGGGGCACGCGCATCGTCGCCCTGTCCGCGCTCCTCACGACCACGATGCCCTCGATGGCGGACACGATCAATGCGGCGAAGGAAGCCGGTGTCCGCGACCAGGCGAAGGTCATGATCGGGGGAGCGCCGGTCACGCAGAACTACGCGGACGAGATCGGGGCCGACGGCTATGCGCCGGACGCTGCCTCCGCAGTCGATGCGGCCAGGGAGCTCATGGGCTAGCGTGGCCGAGCCGGCGAGCCGTAACCCCGGTGACCTGCCTGCCATGCTCCGTTCGTCGACGTCCGCGGACGGTGCCGTGGGTTTGAGGCAGTGCGTCGGCTTGGGCCTCGCGCTCCGCGGCCAACGCCTGGGTCAAAGCGATTGCTCAGGGACGGGCTGGGTGCCGGTGATCGTGCGCCCAGCCCGATTCCCGTGGACCCCATGAGAGGTCATCGCAATACACGGATGCTCGCCCTGGCTCTAGTGCTGCTCTTTATCGCCATCTCCTTGGGCGCATCAGGCCAGATCCTGATGAAGCGTGGGCTGAATGTGCTGGGCGAGCGGCCGGCGGCCGGACGGGTGCTGAGGGCGCTTGTGTCGAACTGGTTCGTGCTGGGGGGGTTCGCGTGCTACGGAGTGAGTTCCGTCCTGTATCTGCTCGCACTCTCCCGGCTCGATCTTAGTTACGCCTACCCGATGGTCGCCCTTAGCTACGTCATGGTCGCTGTCCTGGCGTGGCGTCTGCTCGATGAGCCGATCCCTCCGCTGCGCGTCGTCGGCCTTGGGTTGGTCATGCTTGGCGTGCTCGTGCTGGCTCTCTCCTATGCCCGCAAGGCGCCGACCGATCAGGACGACGGAAGGCCGGCATTGGTGCAAACCGAGGTCTCGCATGGATAGCCGGGCGATGCCTCTTTGCGGCGAGACCCAGCTCTGCGGCCGACGGGAGGGGACGTGCAGGTTCATCCTTCTGGCGATCCCAAACCCAGACGCCCCAACGGTGACCGCGCGGCCCTCCTTGCGCTGATCGGGGCCGTGGTTGTGTTCTGGTGGCCCTGCCTCTGCGGTCGAATGTCCCCCTTGCTTGGCGATGCTCAGTCGCAGATGCGCCCGTGGCGTGGCGCCGATGCCGGTCTCACGAAGGCCCGCTGGGACGCGCTTCTGTGGGACGGGATGGCCCAGTACTACCCGTGGCGGACCTTCGCCGGGCGCTCGGCAAGGGACGGTCTGATCCCGCTGTGGAACCCGCACCAGTTCTGCGGCACGCCATTCATCGCCAACGGCCAGTCCGCGTTCTTCTACCCGCCCAACTGGCTGTTCATCGCCACTGACGCGCGGTATGCCTTCGCCCTCACTGCCGCTCTGCACTACCTTCTGGCGGGCGCCTTCATGATGCTACTGGGGCGCGAGCTTGGGCTGTCAGCGGCAGCGCGTCTGACCGGCGCCGTGGGCTTCGCGTTCGGTGGCTTCATCGTGTCCTGGACCGAGCTGCCGACCCTGATGAACAGCGCTGCCTGGCTGCCGGGGGTCGTGTGGGCGATTGAGCGCACGTTCCGTCACCGCGACCCGGCGAACGCTCTGCTGATCGCCGTGACGCTGGCGATGTGCGTACTGGCAGGGCACCTCCAGGTCGCCGCCTACGTGTGGCTCGTCGCCGGGCTCCACGTTGCCGGGCGAGGTGTGTGGGCGCTCTATACACGGCAGGCGAGGATCGTGCCGGTGGCAGTCGGCATGTTCCCGCTGGCCATCGGCGTGGCTGCCATCCAGCTTCTGCCGACGCTCGAGCTGGCGAAGCTGAGCCTCCGAGGGTCCACGAGGCCCGACGAGGTGGGCTTCCAGTTCCGTAAAGAGCGAGCGCTGCAGCCGCGGATGCTGCCGGCCCTCGTCGTGCCCGACGCGCTCGGCACGCCGGAGGAATGGGGCCGGCTGAGTCCGGCCGGTGTTGGCTATAGCGAGACATGCGGATACGTCGGCAAGCTGACCTTGCTCCTGGCGCTGCTCGGATTGGCCGGGATCCGCAGGCGGCGGACCCTCTTCTTTGCCGGACTGGCCGCTATAGGCTTGTGGACCGCGATGGCAGGCCCGACGGCTCGCGTGCTCTACTACTACGTCCCGGGACTGGGGCAAGCAGGTGGCTTCACCCGGGCGCTGTGCGTCTACACGTTTGCGGTGTCCATGCTTGCGGCGCTCGGGGCCGACCGGATGATGAAATGGCTCGGCCGAGAGAGGCCGGGCTCAAACCTCCTGCCCAGGATGGCGCCGTGGGTAGGCGCCTTGGGCGTGGCCGTCATATTCGTTGACCTGGGCGTGTGGGGCCGCAGGTTGGTGCCCGTTTCGCCTCGGTCCTCGGTGTACCCGGAGCGGGAGATTGTGGCGAGGCTCCGCCAGGATGCGGGTACCTGGCGCGCCCTGCCGGTCACGAGGCGCGATGCCTGGACCATCCACCGCCTGCCGGACGCGCTGCTGCCGCCGAACTCGGCCACGGCCTACGGGTACGACTCGGTCCAGGGGTATGACTCCTTGATCCCACGGGTCTTTGGCACCTACGCGGGCATGGTCAGTCCCGACGGATACACGCCGCCGGCCAATGGCAACATGATTCTGATCGACACCTGCTCTCCCGCAGACTCGGGCCCAGCGTCGGTGAGGCGGACGCTTCTGGCCGAGAACCTGGGCCGAGCGTCGGTGAAGTGGCTGCTTGTGGCCGAAGACCAGCCGCCACCGGGGCCGGGCTTCGCCGAACTCTCGAGGTCAGACGGCGTTGTGCTCTATCAGAACCTTCGAGCGGTCCCGCGGGTGAGCATGGAGCCGATCGACGGTCGGCTGCCTCGCGCTGCAGCCATCTCGGTCCTGCCAACGGGCGACCCGGCTCGGGTCGCATGTCGCCTTGCCTACTGCCCTGAGGGCCGATTGGCTGTCAGCGACACCGCCTTCCCCGGGTGGCGAGCCCTCGTGGACGGCAGGCCGGAACCGGTCGTTCTCTCGCCTCCGATGTTCAGGGCCGTCAGAATCGAGTCTGGCTCACAGGAGGTTGAGATGGTCTACGCGCCGGCCTCCTTCACCCTCGGCATGTTCGCTTCACTGCTTGCAGGAGCGGGCGTCGTGGGCTGGTTGGTGTGGTGCACGGGCTGCAGGAGAACCCCCCGGTGCGTTGGAAGGAAGCGGGAGTAGCGCACGACGTGCGAGCGACCCATCACCGGCCAAGTAGACAGAATGCCCACGGTTACCCGCCGCGAGATCACCATCGCTATCCTCTGGTCGCTGCTCGTGATGGTCATCACGTGCGGGCCCTACATCGAGGGCCGGCGCATCGCGCGGGATCGCTACTTCAGCGGCTTGGTGTCGGCGGTTGACGACGGGAACGTCTACCTCCAGTGGATCCGGCAGGCTGCCGAGGGCAACTGGACCCTCTCAAACCAGTACACCACCGAGGAGCAGACCGGGCTCTGGTTCAATGCCTTCCTGCTAACCCTCGGTCGCACGGCGAGCCTCCTGAACCTCACTCCCGCGCAGGTCTTCCACGTTGCGCGTTTCATCGGGGGCTGTCTGTGCCTGGTGTCCTTCTTCCTGCTTGTGGCGCACCTCACGCCTGACCGCGCAATCAGGTGGATCGCCCTGTTGCTGGCCAGCCTTTCGTCCGGGCTCGGCTGGCTGTTCACGGTGCTGGACCGGCACCACTTGGCCTTCGCTGAGCCAATCGACTACGGCCGGTGGGTGTACCAGCCGGAGGCGATCACATTCCTGTCGCTTGTACTCAACCCGCTCTTCGCCGTCTCGCTGTCCCTCATCTGTCTGACGCTTCTGTGCGGGCTGCGCGGCCTGGAGACGGGGAGGCTGACGTGGACGGTGGGGGCAGGGGTGCTGCTCCTGGTCCTCGGGAACGTCCACACCTACGATATCCTGGTCGTGAACCTGACGCTGGTCCTGTGGATGGCCCTGGGAGCCCTGACGCAGCGGTGGTCCTGGAAACGCGCTGCCGGCCATTACGCAATCATCTTGCTGCTCAGTCTCCCATCGGTGGCGTGGCAGTGGCATGTCATGGACGCCGATCCGGTCTATCGGGCCAAGGCAGAGACGCCAACGCTGGCTGGTCCGTTCCTGAACTACGCCTTCGGCCAGGGCGTGCCCTGGTTGTTGGCGCTGGTGGGTGCCGCCTGGGCGTTGTTCAGCAAGTCCCTCGAGCGTGGCAGATTCCTGTACGTCGTCGTATGGGCCGTGGTCGCCAGCCTGGTGATCTACGCACCAGTGCCCTCGCAGCGCAAACTGGCGGAGGGCATGCACTTCCCGATCTGCATTCTGGCGGCACTGGCCGTCGCCAAGGTGTTGGGTGGCTGGATGGCGCGCCATTCTCGCGACGACCGCGCCCTGAGAACGCGACTCGCCCTTGCCACGACGGTGATCGTGCTCATCAGTATCCCCTCGAACATCATGTTCTACACCGATTGCTTCCAGGCCGTGTGGACGAACAACGCTGGCCTGATCCACGTTCTCATGCCGCCCATCTACCTGGAGCCAGGGGAGATCCGTGCGATCGATCTACTTGGCGCTGACGGCACCGATCAGGATGTGGTGATGTGCTCGTCGATGATCGGCAACCATATCCCCGCCCTGACGCGGTGCCGAGTGGTTGCCGGCCACTGGGCCGAGACGCTGCACCTGGCTCCCACCGGCGGGGGCTTCCGGCGCTTGCCCTTTGAAGCCTACGCGCTGCCTGCGGTCACGGCGTTCTTCAGCTCGCGGACCACGCCGGCCAAGAAGGCCCAGATCCTGCTGCGCTTCAGGGCGACATGCGTCTTCTGCGGCCCGATTGAGGAGGCGATCTACGCGTCCTCCGCCGGCGTCCCGCCGGGCGCCCTCGGAAGCGCCCCGTTGGCTGCCTCAGATGAGTTCTCCGCACTGCCGTACCTGGAGCGGGTGCACCAGGAAGCCGGCGTCTCGCTGTTCCGCGTCACCTCTCAGATGGCTCTCGTCGAGGCGGTCACAACCCACCTGAACGGGTCGGGGGAGATGGCGGAATGACGCAGCCGCTGCACTCGATCATCTTCCCCGCCTACAACGAATCCGGAGCCATCGGAGCTGCGCTGGAGGAAGCGCGCCGCTTCGCCGATTCGCGGAGCCTGAGCGCGGAGATCATCGTGGTGGACGACGGGAGTGAGGATGACACCCGTAGTATCGCTGAGCAGGTCGCCGCCGGCGACGACAGGGTCAGAGTACTGGGGCACTCCCCGAACCGCGGGAAGGGCTTCGCGGTCAAACAGGGCATGTTGAGCGCGCAGGGCACGTGGCGCGTCTTCCTCGATGTCGATCTGGCCACGCCGCTGGAGGAGATCGACCGCCTGCTGCCCGCCCTCGAGGTAGGAGCGGACGTCGTGCTCGGTTCGCGGCACCTGCGTGAGTCGCAGATCGATGTGCGGCAGAGGCGCGTACGAGAGTACATGGGGAACGCTTACCGGTGCTTGGCGCGACGCCTGCTGAACCTGCCGGTGTCGGACGTGACCTGCGGCTTCAAGGGCTTCCGGGCGGAGGCTGCCGAACGTCTTTTCGGTGCGCTGACGGAGCACGGATGGGCCTTCGACGCTGAGTTGATCTACCTGGCCCTCAAGTGGGAGATGGAAGTGGTGGAGCTTCCCGTGCGATGGCGAGATGCGGGAAACTCGACCGTGAGACCCCTGAAGGCTGCCCGCGAGAGCCTGGCCGCGTTGCTGCGTATCCGCCGGAACGAACGCAGGGGAGTGTATGACTTTGCGGACCCGGGCCGCCCGTGAGCTGGCGCCCCTGCTGGTGATCGGCGCCCTGGCGATCGGCTTTCTATGGCGGACAACGATCGGCGGGAAGGCGATGCTGCCCGGCGACCTGCTGCTGATCATGGAGCCGTGGCGGCACTACTCCGGGCAGTTCCCGGAGTTCAGTCAGGTCAGCAACCCCATCCTCGATGCCGTGCAGCAGTTCTACCCCTGGCGCAAGTACGCGGGCGAGAGCCTGCGCGAAGGGGTCATCCCTCTCTGGAACCCGTACGAGCTCTGCGGGAATCCCTTCGTAGGCAA
>CBFDAZ010000006.1:0-27755 GCA_965602825.1 uncultured bacterium | reverse complement strand
CGGTGTTCCCCGCGATGACCGAGTGCCGTGCCTTGGTGTAGATGGCTTCGTGGTCTCGCCCGGCGTTCAGGTTCCGGACCGTGTTGCCGAGGATGTTGATGTTCGTCCCGTACGCAAGCACCCCGTGCACCTCGTGTCCCGCGCCATCGATCACCTCGGTCGGCCCGGTGATGGTGTCCATCACATTGCCGCAGACCAGGACATCCCGGGTCGTCTCGATAGTGGCGTTGCTGCCGATGATGACAGCCGACGCGCCCTCCCTATCGGAGGCGATGTCCGTGAAGGTGTTGTCCATGATTCGCACATGTGAGATCAGGCCCCGCATGAGCACGACCCCAGCATTCACTCGTGTGAACTTGCAGTCCCGCACAATGAAGTTGGTGATCACGCCTTTCGGGTCCTTGGACGTGCCGATGGCGCCGCGGTCACCGGTCCTTGAGTCCTCGAACACACAGCGCTCGATCAGGACCCCATCCAGTTTGCCGCCCTCCGGAGCGAATGGCTTCAGGGTGATACCGCGGCCGCCGGTGAACTTGAGGTCCCTGACGGTCAGGCTGCTGGTGAAGGTGATTGTTGCCGGGTCCGTGAGCGTCGTGCGGTCACTGCCCGCACCCTCGATGGTAGCGGGACGCTCGAGGGTGGTGCTGAAGCCTTGGAGGTCGAAGACCCCCGGCCCGATCGAGATCGCCCCGCCCCCTTCGGCCACAACCTCCAGAGCCCGCTGCACTGTCTGGAACGGTCTCTCCCGCGTGCCGGGGCCTGCGTCATCGCCCTGCGGCGCTACATGGTAAGTGGGCTGAGGCGAGCCCGACGCGCAGAGCGCCAGCAGGCAGGTTGTGGCTGCCGAAGCGATCGCCATTCTCCCTCTGCTCACGATGATCCCTCCCGTGGTGCCAGGCGAGCGCACGACTCATTCACCCGTCCCTGCGAGTCAATCCGTCCGCACTCTCACGCCCCGACTCCGAAGGCCGACGGGACGCCCTTAGCGCTACACCGTTCGCCGCTGCGCATACCGATGCCTCGCCGAGACATGTCCATCCGGAATCGCCGTCGTGTCCCGGAGTTCGTTTGCGTTGCTGGCACGGCCCCGGGAGCCATTCGGAGGGGTAACACCTGAGCTGGCTCCACCCATCGCTGTCGGCTGGTAGACGGAAGTTGGGGTGGACCCGTTACCGCTGTTGTCGGCTGCGTTCAGCCACGTTAGTGCCTGGGTGGCGACGCCCCGACTCCTGTGCCTCCGAATACGTCCATGCCCCCTGAATCTCGGGCTTGAGGAGGAGTCAGGCACCGTCGGCGGCAAGCAGACATTCCCAGCATGCACACGCTCACTATTGCCTGGGAAGCTGTGGCTGCCGATGCCGAAGGGCCGTCAGGCCCCACGGCGCGCCGGCCAGTGAGAACGCGGTCCGCAACCCCTCACTGCTGGCGGCGACATCTCCCGTTCGTGGCTTCCGCAGCGGCACGTGCAGGTTCCCGGAGCCTGGATCGTCAAGCATCGTGGCGAGTGGCTCACCGTCTAGCCGACCACCTGGGCGTCCAGGCCCATATGAGGGATTCCGGACAAGGGGTGAGAGATGAGACGAGCCCCAGCGACGATTCTTGCCTACACGGCGGCTGCTCTGCTGTATGTCTGGCTGGGCGCTGGCAGTCTCCGGGCCGCCGCCATCTTCGTGGATGGCCAGTTGACCGCCGACATCACGGGCAGCTACTCCATTGCCAAGCGTGATGACTCCGGCAAGGACGGCGATGCCTACAACACGATCGTGGAGGCGGCCGATCGGGCCGAGGCTGGGGATGTGGTGACCATTCGTGGCGGCGTCTATAGCGCTGCCACGAGCAAGGAAGAGAATGACGTTCTCTGGCCCAAGCACTCGGGTCGGCCCGGCCGGCCCATCGTGTTCAGGGCGCACGAGGGCGAGGAGGTCGTACTCGGCGAGAAGGGGAGGGGGTACCCTTCCGAGGAGTACTCCATCGGCCGTGGGACCGTCACCCTCAAGGGCGTTAGCCACATCGTCATTGAGGGCTTGACGATCAGGGATGTCGAGGGCTGGGTCTACGGGCGCAACTGCTCGTACATCACCTTCCGCAACTGCGAGTTTTTCGATGCGCACAACCCGGGCAAGGGCTCGGTGAAGATGATCGAGTGCGACTACGGCCGCTTCCTCGGCTGCACCTTCCGCAACTCCGCCTTCGATTCTCTGATCCTCAACAGCAGCAATCACAACCTTGTGCAGGGCAACTCGTTCGGCGTGGCAGCGCACTGCCTACTCGCCATCCGCGGCGGCAACTTCAACGTGATCCGCGGGAACCACTTCACCAACTCCTACTATCGCAACACCCAGGCCGAGAAGCTGGTCGAGGTCTACGATGTCAAAGCCGACAGGCGCAGCCCAGACAATCCCGCCTACATGCCCGAGCCGGCCTACGATAGCACCAAGCACAATCTCTTCGAATACAACTTCTACGGGTACCACCCGTTCCGCCCCAATCGAGGCGGGCAGCCATCGGCCATGCAGTACTCCGGCCAGAACGGCATTGTCCGCCGGAACCTCTTCTGCAACCCGCGCTTGAGCACGCCGGATCCTGACTACCCGGATGCCGTGGCCGGGGGCATAGGCATGAACATGCGCTGGGGCGGATCATGGGGCGGGTGGCGGGAGAAGGAGAGCGGTGGGGGCTTCTGGGACGGCGAGGGCATCGAGGCCGGGTACGTCACGCACAACCGGATCTTCAACAACACCTTCTTCGGATACGACAACGGCTGCGTGACGGTTCCCGGGGCGAACGCCGTGGACCGGATCATGAATCCCCCACCGATGGAGCACAGGGAGAACGCGCCGCAGTTCCACAAGAGGTATGAGTTCGCCGATAACGTCTTCAAGAACAACATCCTGGTGCCGGGCGCCTTTGAGGCGCACATCAACTGGACTTCTCACCAGCGCGTCACCGGCATGCCCGTGGCCCTGGTGATGGGCAGTGGCCAGACCGGCGTCCGCTTCGAGCGCAACAGCTTCTTCGCCGCGGGTGAGCACGCGGATGCGCTCATCTACATCATCGAGAGACCGCAGTACCCGCCGCCCAACACGCCGGCACACTTCGACGAGCTGTATCCCGACGTCTTCCAGGAGAACCTGCAGACCGATCCGCTCTTCGTCGATGTCGAGGCCCGCGACTTCCGCCTCCAGCCCACCAGCCCCATGATCGACGCCGCGCTCCCTCTCACTGCCGCGGCGGGGTCGGGTCAGAAGAGCGTCAACCTGGTGGTCGAGGACGCGGGTTACTTCTACGACGGGTTCGGGATTGCGGGCGAGCAGGGCGACGTCATCCGGCTCTCCGGCAGCCAGGCCACCGCACGAATCCTCAAGATCGACTACACTGCGCACGCAATCACGCTCGATGGGCCTTTGACGTGGGAGCACGGCCAGGGCGTGTGCCTCGCCTACACGGGGGCCGCGCCGGACATCGGCGCCTTTGAGCGTGACGCTCCACAGGAGCCCGTCATTCCTGGGACGCCGTGAGCGGGGAAGCGGAGGCCAGGAATGTGGACGTGGACTCCGAGACGGCAATCGTCCCGCACCGGTCGGGACTGGCCCCGCGCGCCGTCATTGCCACAATTGCCCTTCGCGCGTAAGCCGTTGCCGGTGTTGCCCGGCGGTTAGCCGACACGCCGCCTGCGGCCGCTTCCCGAGCTGACGCTGGAGGATGAGCACCTGCTGTCGAAGAGCGAGGGTCTCACGGTCTCGATCATCGGGGATCAGACGACCGATGAGCGAAGCAAGGGGAGAGAGGGGCAGGAGTACGATGTGCCAGAACATGCGGAGAGGAGCGCCGTGCAGCTCACAGGAGTTAAGGGGAAGAAAGCCCCGCGGCGCGACACCGGCCCGGCTCGGTTGAGCCATCCGGATACCCCGAGGGCGGCCGGAAGCATCAGATTCGCACTGCTTCAATGCCGAGCCAGCGGCAGACGTCCTCCAGCTCGGTGGTGACGTCGCCGTAGCAAAGGGCGAAGTGCTGGCTGGCCATCGTGTCCCAGAGGCGCTCCGGCGACCCATCGAGCTTGACCTCGAGCCCCGGGAACCGTCCCTGTCGCAGATCGGTGTCAACGCCCGTTCCCGTGCCGTAGTTGAGGCGGTAGTTCCCGTGTGAGCCCTCGACGAGGCGGGCGTACGTGACGGGCCCGCGCTTGAGGGTGAAGCTGGCGATGATGCCGTCGAAGCCGGGATGTCCGAGTTCGCAGATGCAGGCGGTGTCCCCGGGATGACAGAGGCTGAAGGGGGCGAAGCCGCACGATGACAGCAGCATCTGGTCGCCCTGCAGATCGAGAATGTCGCCGTAGTAGACGGTCTGGCCGGTCAGGTGATGCAGGAGGCACATCGTGACGGTGATGACGACATCGCCCTCGCAGGCCGCGACGATGCCGTCGTCGGCGACGAGGGAGATCGGGATGCACGCGGTCATCCCGTACTCCTGGGACAGCTCATACTGGCACTTCACGTTGACCGCGTCGAAGTGCCCCTCTCGGAGGATGTACCGTAGTGCGGCCGTGAGTCGCGCGGACTTCAGAAGCCGGTCGTCGGTCACCTTGATCTCGGCTGTGGCGCGCAGCTCATCTGCCGTGGCCTCGGCCTCCTCGTCAGAGACGCCCTCCGCGGCGCGCACCAGACTGTAGGTGTCGATGTGCTCGACATCCGGACCGATATGTCGGCGGAGGAGTACGTGGTCGAAGGTGCCCGGGTACATGCCCATGGCCGCGTAACCGATGAGGGCGAGGCGCGTGCGCTTCAGGGCCTTGACGGCGTGTGCCGCCCGGCAGAACGCTGCTGCTCGCTCGACCGGCTCCTCGTCGGAGGGCACACCGATGATGTAGGCGGGCCGGTACTCCATCCGGTCGAGGGCCCCCTTGAGCACCGCGGCGGCCACGAAGGACCCGGTTGATTCCCGCTTGCCCTGCCAGGGGAACATGTTGAAGCCCCACACCGCGAACGGCAGGTGCTCGATCTCGCGGATGGCCTGCAGGGCCGTCGGGCATTCGATCCAGGTGCCCAGGAAGGCGATGACGCCGTCGGGATCTCTGGCTGCCAGAGCGATCGCCGCGTCACGGGCGGCGAGGGGGCTCGTGAGTGCCGTGGGCTCGAACAGCATCTCGACCCCGCGCTCCTCCAGCCGCTTCGCTCCCTGCTGGGCGAAGTCCAGCCCGATGTCGTTCTGATAGTCGGGATGGCCAATCACGAGCATTCCGACCCTGGGCGGCATTGGCGATCCTCCTGTGGTTGATCGTTGTTGTAGCGGTCATTGCTTCGCCTTGGCTCTGCCGGGCACGTCGGCGGATTCGCGCCGTGGCACGGTCTGCTGCCGACGCACCTACGCTGGTTGCTGCCCAAGCGACTTGCGGACCGCTGCGATCAGCTCCTCCGGCGAATGGGGCTTCGGGACAAAGCCGGCAAGCCCGTCTCCGAAGGAACGTCTGATGTCTTCCTCCTCGCCCGTTCCGCTTACCACGATGACGCGGGTACCCGGATGGGTCCTGCGTAGTTCCTCGAACGCCTCGTGTCCGTTCAGCTCAGGCATTCTGACGTCCAAGAGGACGGCCACGATGCTGTCTGCATGTTCGCGGAAAAGGTCCACGGCTTCGCGGCCATCGCGTGCGAGCAGCACCGTGAAGCCCGCCTTCTCCAGGGAGAGCTTGCCGGCCCATCGAGACATAGCCTCATCTTCGGCGAAGAGCACCGTACCGGAGCCCTGCCAGTCATCCACGGCGCTTGCCTTCCCCGCGGTCAGGGGCTCAACGGGTAGGGGGGCGGCCCGGCTGCCCGAGAGCAAGACCGTGACCGTCGTGCCTCGCCCCGGCTCACTTGCCACGTCGATCGCGCCGCGATGGCCCCGCACGATACCCAGCACGGCCGCGAGACCGAGTCCCCGCCCCTCGGGTTTGGTGGAGAAGAACGGGTCGAAGGCCCTCGCCTGCGCGGCCTCGTCCATGCCACAGCCCGTATCGGCGGCCTCGAGGCAGACATATCGCCCGCCGGGCAAGGCGTCGTCCACGTAGGTGTGAGAGAGGGAGACCGCACCCACTTCTCTCACTCCTGTTGTCACGGTGACCGTGCCCTCCTGGTCGTGGGGGATCGCCTCGGCGGCATTGGTGACGAGGTTCATCGCTACGTGTCGGAGCTGGGTCGCGTCACCCTCGACGGCTGGGAGATCTGCTGCCAGCTCTCGACACAGCGTGACGTTGTCGGGTATCGAGGACTGGACGAGGGTGATCGCCTGGTCAACCAGCCCGGAGAGGTCAAGCGGCTGGGTGTCGGACTTGCCCCGGCCGGCGTAGGCCAGCATCTCGCCCGACAGCTCGGCCGCCCGCTTTGCCGCGGCCTCGATGTGCTCCAGCGCTGTGCGGGCCTCTCCATCCTCAGGGAGTGCGTCGAGCGCGTGCGAGGCGTTGTTGACAATGCCGGAGATGATGTTCCTGAAGTCGTGCGCGAGGCCCCCCACAAAGACACCGAGGCGCTCGAGTTGCTCGCTGCGACGGATACGCTCCTCTAACCGGCGCCGCTCCTCCTCGGCTTCCTTCAGCTCGGTTACGTCAACGGTCGTCCCCACGATGCGGCGGGGCTTGCTGGCCTCCTCCGGTAGGGGTGACCCACGAGCAACGAACCAGCGGGTACGGCCATCCTTGTGTACGCCTCGGTAGGTTGCCTCGTACCGGCCGGTACGGCCCTGGCGGTGTGCCTCCATGGCCTCCATCGCCGTCGCGACATCATCGGGATGGATCAGTCGCCTCAAGCTGTCCACATGGCTCGGGGCTTCGTAGTCCTTGTAGCCCAGCATGTCCCTCAGAACATGGTCGCCGGTCAGCTCGCCCGTTTCGGTGTCCCACTCCCACACACCGACCTTGCCCGCGCTGGTCGCCAGGGCGTAGCGTCTCTCACTCTCGCGCAGGGCCTCCTGTGCGCGTTTCTGCTCGGTAGTATCGTACGCCACGCCCACGGCCATCCGGATGCGCCCGTCGGCTCCCCGGACGGGCGCGTACGTCACACGGAACCAGCCCTCCGGGCTGGTGGATGCCAGACCTTGAGTGGTGCGGGGCTCCCCGGTGTCGATGACCTCCCGCAGCGTGGCGACCCACCTGTCCGCGATCTCCCCGGGGACAAGGTCGTGCAGAGTCTGCCCCACCATCTCTTTGGCTGGCCGGCGTGCGCGCTCGACTATTGCTCGGTTCACAGAGAGCAGAGCGCCGTCCCGATCGATGCTGAAGATGAGATCCGGCGAGGACTCGACCAGGGCCCTGTATCGTTCCTCACTCTCGCGTACGGCCTGCTCGGCTTGGAGGCGGGCGACAGCGTTCGCGATCGTCGCGCCGATCGTCTCCAGCGGCTGTCGGGAGGCGACCGGGATTTCGTCCAGAGAGCGCGAGGCGACGCACAGCGTGCCGAACGCGCGCCCGCGGTGCAGCAAGGGGATGATCGCTACGGCAGTCAGACCCTCGCCCACCGGTTTCTGACCCATGAGTCGTGCTATGTCGTGACGGGCGATGTACACCGGCACGCCACTGGCGGTCAGCTCCGTCCGCCCGGGGGCGAGCTTCAGACGCGAGGTCTGCTTCAGGAAGGACTCCGAGACTCCCCGGGCACTTGCGAGGATCATGCACTCGCTGGCCTCGTCAGTCAGGAAGATTGCTGCGGCATCGAGGCCGAGTGGGCTCAAGGCCGTCTCGATGCCGAGCGAGAGCGCCTCGTCGAGGGAGGCGGCCTCCAGTAGCCCGATCGCCAGGTCGCGCTGGACAGCGATCTGCTGGTGCACGTTCCGCTGTTCGGCCAGCGCGCGGGCTATGATCTCGCGGACATCGGGGGGGATGTCGTCTCTGTCCAGTAGCTGCTGAAGGCCCATCACCGCGCCTCACTCCCGGAGCGCCATACGACACGCAACACATCGTCCGCGCCGATCATGGCGGCGGGCGCTTTCGCTTGGGGGTCAGGCCACTGAGTTCGCCCCGAACCACGCTCGCCCCTTCCGGTTGCAGGTTCCAGCTCCAGCGCGTACCCGGGAGGGGCTTCTGACCTGGGTCCGGGCTCCACTCTACGGACACCGAACCAGTCCCCGCGCGTAGAGGCAATCGCCACACGTTGGGAACGGATTGCCGTAACAGTCTTGCTCGTTCGACTCGACCAGTTCGCAGCCGCCGCAGTTCGGGCAGGGAGGGAAGCCGAACTCGCGCACTCTGACCCTGAATTCGGTGTACGACGGCGAGCGCCAGAGCTCCGGCAGGGGACTCTCGCCGACATTGCCGACGTGCCAGGCGTTCACGGTGCGTGAGCGCTGACGCGTGACGACGGGGTGCGTGTGCAGGAGTGGCAGGCACGGTGCGAGATCGCCGTGCCAACCGACTGCGGCTCGCCCCTCTGCCACGAACGGGCAGAGGCTGTGGCCGAAGTCGATCCTGGTTCGGCCGAGGGTGACGTTCGACTGACCGGCCAGCAGCCGGGCGATCGCGGGCGTCTCGTCAGGCTTCCACTCGATCGCGGGAAGCGTGATCTGCGGCTGCCACGGGTTGGCTGGCGTCGCCGGCGATGTACGCGCCGCCGGCAGGCGCGACCCGTACAGCGCTTCCCGGGCCATCGCCTCGTTGTGTGGCAGTAGGTGGCTGAGGCTGATCTCGTCGGCGCCGATGGCCATGGCGACGCTGCGCAGTTGTGGGAGCATCTGGAGACGGCTGCGGGTCATGACTGCGTGGAGTACGAGCCGGGGGAAGTGAGAACCGCCGCCGAGGGTCGCGCGGCGGAGCGCGATTGCGTTCCGGTAGGCTTGCGCGTGCAGGCCGTCCTCGCCGCACGCGGAGATAATCAGGCGACCCAGCCCCGCGTCGGTCAGAGCCAGACCCAGATCGCGGGACAGCAGCAAGCCATTCGTGACGAGCTCCGCCGCCAGCCCGGCGTCCGTAGCGGTCCGGACGAAGTCAACGACGCTCGGATGGCACAGAGGCTCCCCGAAGCCGCCGAACTGGATGCTCCCACCCGGGCCGAGCGCGGCGAACTGGTCAACCAGGCGGCGGAACGTGTCCGGGGCCATGTCGCCGCCCGCTTCGTCCCACTCGTTCCGCAGACACATGGCACACGCGAGATTGCATCGGGTGGTGACCTCGACATGCAGTCTGCGGAGGTCATCCCCGCGCGTGGTGGCAGGAACGTCGCTTCCCGAGGCCTGGTGGTTTCCCATGGTTGAGCATCTGCGAGGCAGCCGCTTCGACGCCGAGCGCACGGCAGCCGACGGTCGCTTCATAAGGCTTGGGTGACGAAGTAGACGCCGACGGCAATGATAACCGCGCCCGCGACCTTCTTCAAGCCGCCGCTCCACTTCGCAAACCGGTCACTCGAGAGCATCCCGCGGGCTACGCCCATTGAGGTCCCGGCGACGATGATAAGCGCGGAGTGGCCAAGGGCGTAAGCCAGCAGCAGACCACCGCCGTAGAGCGGGCTGGCTCCCTGGGTCGCCAGATAAGCGAGGAGCACGATCAGAATCGGGCCGGCGCACGGGGTAGAGACAAAGCCGAACAGGATGCCCAGGAGAAACGCCCCGAGAGCTCCCCGCGTGCCGGGTTGGACCTTGGTGACGGCCGGGATGGGGACGGTGAGCACTTCCATCAGGTGCAATCCCATGAGGACGCACACCGCGGCCACGATCCAGTTCCAGAGCTGCTTGTTGCCCCCGATGCTGCCGCCTAACAGGCCGGCTACGACCCCGAGGGCCGCGAAGGTCAGCGAGAGCCCCAGAACCATGCACAGGCTGAAGCCGAGCGACCGCTTCCAGTTCGTGGCTCCCTCCGTGCCGCCGACATAGGCCACGCTCAACGGGATCATCGCCAGGACACACGGGTTCGAGGCCGTCAGCAGGCCGCCGACGAACACGGCGCCGAAGGCGAGCCACGGGGCACTCGCCATCAGGTTCTGCACATTCTCGGCCAGGGCTTCGTGCACCTATTCGACCCCGATCTCACGCAGTTTGGCGATCATCTCGTCCCGGGTCATGGGGCCCACGTTTCGGAACACCTCGTTACCGCGATCATTCAGGAACACCTGAGTGGGGATCACGTCTACGCGGTACTTGGCCTGCAGGTCGCGGTGCTCGCGGATGTCGATGATCCTGATGACGGCCCGCCCCTCGTAGTTGTCGGCGAGCTCCCTCACGATGGGTTCCATCTCCCTGCACGTCACGCACTCGCCCATCCCGAAGTCGAGCAAGGCCGGAAGGCCGCCGGTTGCCTCACGCTCGGCCGGCGTCGAGGCGCGAAGGCTGGTCTTCCATATCACCGCTCCCGCCAGCGCCACGGCGACAACTGCCAGTATCGTGATCTTGTAGGCCCTCTGGCTCATCTGACTGCCTCCGCTCACCCGAACTCACTGCTTTGCGAGCAGGTTGTTGAGTTGCTCCCGGACGAGATGCGCGTAGTTGTCCGGGTGATCCGTCAACACCCAGTGCACGTACCCGCTCTTCTGCACGATAACCGTGAAGGGGATCAACTGCAGCCGGTAGGTCCGTGCGGCCTTCAGCTCAACATCGCGCAGCACGGGGTAGCTCACACCCTTGTCCGAGATGAAGTCACGGACAACCTGCAGGTCCTCGGCGTTGACGCAAACCGTGAAGACCTGTACCCCGCGGCCCTTGTAGGCTTCGTGGATCTGCTGCAGGTCCTCGACCGTGTCTCGGCAGCGGACGCAGTAGGTCCGGCCGAAATCGATCACCACCAGCTTCTTCCCCTTGAGGGAAGAGAGCTTCCAGGTCTTTCCCGAAGCGTCCTTGAGCGTGAAATCAGGCGCCGGCTTGCCCAACAGGTGCTTCCCGTGTTGTTCGGGGTCCGGTTGTTGAGTGGTCGCCGTTGAACCGAAGGTCGCCAGGACGACGATGGCGGCGACGCAGCACTGCAGTAGGCCCTTCATTGCCCTCACACTCCCTGCGAGATTGATCTGTCGCATGGTGCAGCAGCTCTGGCGCTCTATGAAGCGGACAGAGCCGTCGTGATGTGGCTGACGACCTCAGCGACCTCGGGCACCTTGCCGCTGATGACGACCTTGCCGTCGATGGCTAACGCGGGGGTCATCAGGACACCGGCCTTCGCGATCTTGGCAATGTCCTTCTCATGGGCGATGTCGGCTTCCACTCCGGCCTGTTGGATAGCCTCTTTGACGACATCCTCTGTCTTCACGCACTTCGCGCAGCCTGGTCCGTACACGGTCAGTCTCATCTCCGTCTCACCTTCTCACCCGTCGTGGTCAGAGTCAGCTACGTAGGCCTAGACAAGGCCGAAGATCATGCCGGCAATGGTCGAGAAGACAACGATCAGCCCGATGTAGGCGAAGGCTTGCTTGGACCCCATGACTTTGTTGAGCACGATCATGTTCGGGATGCTCAGCGAGTACCCCGAAAGGAACAGCGCCAAGGCCGGCCCCTTGCCCATGCCGAGGCCCATGAGTTTCTGGATGATTGGCACTTCTGTCAGCGTAGCGAAGTACATCAGAGCGCCAAAGACAGAGGCCACGAAGTTGGAGCTGGCTCGGTTGCCGCCCAGGAGCTTCTCCACGATCTCTTGGGGCAGCAACTCGCCGATCAGGCCGGCGGCGAACACGCCCACGAACAGCAGAGGCAGGATCATCTTCGTGAACGACCACGTCTCGTTGACCCAGGACCTTCGATCCGCCGACTGCAGCTTCCCCGCCACCATCCCGGCGAGGGCGGTCAGCAGCACAGCCACGATGGCCCACTTGACGACCGGATTCATTTTGAGGCCGAGCATCACCAGGTTCGCGACCTGGACGCCGAAGAACGCGAGTAACCAGCCAGTCGTCATCTTCTCCTCGTCAGCGTCGCCCACCATGAAGCCGGTGCGCTCCTCGTCGTGGCGCCGGAAGATGGTGGCCATGATCAGCCCGGTCACGATGGCGATCACGAACGACGCGATGATGCGGGCGATGGAAAGATCCCACCCCAACACCGTGCCCGTCAGGAAGACGGCGGTAACGTTGATGGCCGGGCCGGCGAACAGGAATGCAGTAGCCGGTCCGACGCCGGCGCCGTTCGTGTAGACGCCGGCGAACAGCGGCAGGATCGTGCACGAGCAGACGGCCAACACGGCCCCCGAGGCGGAGGCGACGGGATAGGCGATGTACCGCTTGGCCTTCGGACCCAGGTACTGCAGCACGGCGTCCTTCTTTACGAAGACGGCCATCCCGCCCGCTATGAAGAACGCGGGGACCAGACACGTCAGCGTATGCTCCCGAGCATACTCGTTAAGCAGCATCAAGGCCGCGTTGATCGCCTCCTGGACCGATGCGTGGTGCCAGGGGACGAAGTAGAAGACCAGGAACGCTGCAATCAGGACAAGTAGCTTCTGCCGTTCACTCATCGCCAACTGTTCCTCACCAAACGGGCATGCCGCCCCTTGCTGTCGCTATTCCATCCCGCCACGCACGACGCCCGACTCGCGGCCGGCGACTGCTGTGCCACACTCCTGGCACACGAGGCGGGGCCGGTCGTGCGGCAGGCGGACGATGGGCCCGCCCATGTCGGTCTCCGAGACTCGACGCTGGGGCAAATGCTGCATGATGGCGTGGTTCATGCACACGGCGCGCCCGCAGATGGAGCAGATGCCCACCGCCTCCGCCACCCTCTCATCTCCTGCGCAGTCATAGCATTTCATCGCCGGCTCCGAAGGTCAACCATTCGCGCGAATCCGACCTCGTCAAGTCTCCTGCGGTGTTACTGCCTCGACCGCCGCAAAGTATCGCCGCCGGAAGTAGAAGGCCACGTTCACCAGGCTGATCAGCACCGGCACCTCAACGAGCGGCCCGATCACGGCCGCGAACGCCACGCCGGACTCGATGCCGAACACCGCCACGGCCACCGCAATCGCCAGCTCGAAGTTGTTGCTGGCCGCGGTGAAGGCGATGGTTGTGCTCTTCTCGTAGCCCGCCTTCAGCCTGGCCGCCATCCAGAACGAGACCAGGAACATGATCACGAAGTAGATCAGCAGCGGGATTGCTATCCGCACCACGTCCAGCGGGATGGTCACGATGTACTCGCCCTTCAGCGAGAACATCACGACGATCGTGAACAGCAGGGCGATCAGCGTGATCGGGCTGATCCGCGGGATGAACTGGTCTTCGTACCACTCCCGGCCTTTCAGGGCGATCAGGGAGAAGCGGGTGATGATCCCCGCCAGGAAGGGAATCCCCAGGTAGATGAAGACGCTCTTGGCGATCTCCCCGATGGTGATCTGGACCTCGGCGCCGGTCAGACCGAGCATCGGCGGCAGCACCGTGATGAAGACGTACGCGTACACCGAGTAGAACAAGACCTGGAAGATGGAGTTGAAGGCGACCAGCCCCGCCGCGTACTCCCGGTCACCATCGGCCAGATCGTTCCACACGATCACCATGGCAATGCAGCGGGCCAGGCCGATCATGATCAGCCCGGCCATGTAGTCCGGGTAGCCCCGCAGGAAGACGATGGCCAGCAGGAACATCAGGACGGGCCCGATGACCCAGTTCTGCACCAGCGACAGGCCCAGGACCCGGAAGTCGCGGAAGACACGCCCGAGCTCTTCGTACTTCACCTTGGCCAGCGGCGGGTACATCATCAGGATCAGGCCGATGGCGATGGGAATCGAGGTGGTGCCGACCTGGGTGGCCTGGTTCAGAGCCTCAATGGCGCGCGGCCAGAGGTAGCCGGCGCCGACCCCAATGGCCATCGCCAGGAAGATCCACAACGTGAGATAGCGATCGAGGAAAGAGAGCCTCTTCGCTACGGACTGCGCCATCACACACCTCGGTCGGCTATCGAATAATGCGCATAATTCGATGGACTGGCGCAACACGGAACCCGGCTACGCGGGCTGCGCTTCCGTGCAGCGCTCCTCAAGACGCTTCTCCGCATCCTGGTTCCGGGACTCCTGGTGGTTGCGCCTGACAGTGTCCAGAAGCTCCCCCGCGCAGGCCCGGATGGCGTCCTCGTCCACCCGCAGCAGCACCCACGTGCCGACCTTCCGGTCCAGTAGAATGCCGGCATCTCGCAGGATGCCGACATGCCGGGAGATGTTCGCCTGGCTCATCTCAAGCTGGTCCACCAGCTCACACACGCACATCTCCTTGTGCGCCGAGACCAGGTCGATGATCTTCAGCCGTATGTCGCTCGCCAGCGCGCCATGCACCCGCGCCAGCCGCTTGAGGTCCATGCCGGCCTCCCATCGAACTATCGAACTTATTCGATGATAGCAACATCGGCCGAGAAGGTCAAGTTCCGCGGACGTGGGGGGAGCATTGGCCCGCGGGGGCACGTCCTTGTCGTTTGCGTGGGGCAGGCATCCTGCCTGCCGCCGTTCGTGACAGACGGCGTCGCTGGGCGGTGCTGAGGGGTAGGAGCGGATTCATCCGCGATCCGCCGTTCGCCGTCTGCTGTACGCCGTCCGTGGGTCGGCTTTCCTAAGCCGACGCCGTTGCCCATGATGTCGGTGAACAAACTCCGCTGCGCACTCCACCGGCCTCACCCGGCAGAACCAGTCACTCCATGAGGGATTCACGTGCAGAACCGCGAAGTCTCCCTCTGAGAGCGAAACATGATGGTTTGTGACGGGAAGTGAGGCGGATGGAACCGGTTTCTGCAGCGGTAGGCGCCATCATCGGTAAGTTCGCGTACGACTTCGCGACCGACTTGCTTGCGCGCTTCGCGTCCGGCAAGGTCGCCGGCAAGCCCGCACAGGCGGCAGAAACGCTGGATGCGTGAGAACGTCGCTCCGCTGGTGCAGCGATGGGAACGGCCGCAGGCCAGGAAGCCTGCGCCATGCGACGGCAAACGATGTCGTTGGGCGGTGCTGAGGGGTAGGAGCGGATTCATCCGCGATCTGCCGTTCGTCGTCTGCTGTACCGTGCCGGCGGGTCCCCCGACCCGCCATCCAGGCGAGCTATTGACGACGCGGGTCTGGAGACCCGCGGGCACAGGCGCGTGCCGTCTGTGTGGGGCAGGCATCCTGCCTGCTGCCGTCCGCGACAGACGGCGTCGGAGCGGGCGCTCCGACCTACAACGGCAGCGGCGACCGCCGGGAGCAGGAACGCTCGCGGTCTCCTGCGCCCGCCTCATCTTGGCCTTCCTCCACGACCTACCGCAATGCCCGGGCCGGAGGTCAATCCGCCTCCCCCGCCAGCGGGCAGTCGAACTCCAGCGTCTTCCTGATCACCCGCCAGTTGCCCTCGAGCTGGACGGCCTCGCCGCGCAGGTTGAAGTTCCCGTCGCCGAAGCGCTCGTCGCTTTGATTGACCGGCACGAGAACCTCAAGGCGGATGGTCGGTTCGATACGGGAGACCTCGAACGGTTCCCCGGACTCGCCGCCCGTTCGCTGCCTCTCTTCCAGCTCGCGCCACCACTCGGCATGGTCGAGGCTGACCGTCCGCGGGGAGCGCCACTCGCTCAGCTTCCCCTTGTCGCTGAGGTAGTGGATGGCACGAGGCTCCGCCTCGCTCTTCGCGTGGACGAGGCGGGACACGCTGACCTCGACATCAGTCTCGTCAGGCAGGTCGGTATCGATGGACACGGTCAGCGTGCCTTCCTGGAGGTCCGCCTGAACGTTGAAGCGATCGCAGGTGACGCGCGCGCAGCCGGCCAGGACGAAGCCGGCCACGGCGACGGACAGTGCGGCCAGCGGGGCCAAAGTGGCTCTGAAGAAGGGTCGGTGCATGGTGGTTGGCGGCGGGCCGGATCGCCCTACTCGCTCCCGGGCCGGAAGAGCTCCTCGAACTCGGCCCGCAGGGGTTCCTGCTTCTGGAGGTAGTCCGACCACCCGCCGGTGGGAGTCAGCAGGTTCAGGGAATCAAGCGGTGGCTGACCCTCGAGGGGTTCCACGTCGCTGCGGGCGGAATACGCTCTGACCAGATCGCGGAACTGCTCCTGGCCCTCCTTTGACAGGGCGAAGTCCACAAACAGCTTCGCCGCGTTGGGATGGCCGGAGCGCGCCAGGATGCCGACGGGGCCCGGAATGAAGGGCACACCCTCCTCCGGCCAGACGCCAACGATCGGCTGGCTCTCTTCGCGGGCGCCCTGGATCTTGTAGCCCGCCATCTCGCCGGCAACCAGGATCTCGCCGTCGAGAAGCGCGGCCATGACTTCACTGGCGGAGCGACTGATCTCCGGCTTCTGCCCGGCCATCCGCTCCCAGAAGGCCTGCCCGAACTTCTCCCGCAGCAGGAAGTACTGCGCGTACGCCGTCCCCGCGGTAGCGGCATCCTTGAAGCCGATCTTGCCGGCGAACTCGGGGTTCAGGAGGTCCTCCCACGTGTCCGGTGCCTGGCCGGCGGGCATGGTCTTGGAGCTATAGGCCATGGCGATGGCGACCAGGCGCATGGCCCACCAGTAGGAGGGCTCGCGGAACTTCTCGTCGATGAATGACTCCTCGGGCGAGGAGTAGGGAAGAAGCTCCCCGCGCTGCCGGAGCTCGATGAACACGCCCACGTCCAGGACGTGGACGCAGTCGGCACGGACGGCGCCGCTGTCGATCTCGGCATTGATCTTGCTGATCGTGTCGAAGGTGCTGGAGCGCCGGAGGTGGGTGCGGATGAAGGGATACTTCTCCTTGAAGGCCTCCAGGAAGGCGTTGGCGGCCTTGTCGGGCGCGGAGGTGTACCAGGTGAGCTCGCCCTCGACCCTGGCGGCCTTGACGATGGCGTCGCGGTCCATCTCCCCCGCGGGGCCGTTGCCATCGGACACGACGATCCGCACGGGCCCCTGGTCCTCGTTGTTCGGGCAGCCGCTGAGCAGCAGTACGCCCACGGCTGCAGAGGCAGCCAGCAAGCCCCTCGCGATCCTGACGACCGATCTGACCAGAGCAAGCCGTACCTTCATCATGACTCCCCATCCGACGCCCGAGCCGCCCCTGGAGCGGGATATCGGCGCGGGCAGTATTCGCCGCCGCCGGTCAGCGTCCTGCGTCCATCAACTGCTCTGCTTCTCCGCGCGTGAAGCCCATCTCGGCGAGTTCCTCGTCGTCGTAGATCACCTCGCCGCCGCGCAGGCCGAGCACCAGGTAGACGGGCACCTTGGTCGCCTTGCCCTTCACGGTGAGAGGCGGCACCTCCCGGACTACTACGTGCTCGGCCACTTCCTCGTAAGTACTGCTGCTGATGAGCAGACCGGTGCTGGGTGTGTGCGATTCGATGCGCTGGGCGAGGTTCACGGGATCCCCGACCACCGCGTATTCCATCCGCTTGACCTCGCCTCCCAACGCTCCGAGGCTGCCGGCCGTCACTTCCCCCGTGTTGAGGCCGAAGCCGGTCAGGATCGGCTCCTTCCCCTTGCCCGCGCGCTGGTTATTCAGCGCTCTGAGGGTCTGCTTCATCTCAACGGCCGCCATGACGGCTCGCAGGGCATCGTCCTTTTCCTCGCCGAACGCTCCCCAGACCGCCATGATGCAGTCGCCGATATACTTGTCCAGAATCCCCTCGTACCGGAAGACGATCTCGATGACGACATCGAAGTACTCGTTCAGGACCTCGAAGATCTCCTGGGGCCCCAGCCGCTCCGCCATGGGGGTGAAGCCGCGGATGTCCGAGAACATGACGGTCACCTTCCGGCGGGCCGGCTCCAGCACGATCTCGCGCCGGGCCACAATCCGCTCGGCGACCTGCCGGCTGACGTAGGCGCTGAAGGCGCTGTCGAGGAGATCCCTCACCCGCAGGCCATCGACCATCTCGTTGAACGAGCGACCAAGGTCCTCGATCTCGTCGTTGCCCTCGGGGACGACGGCGACGTCCAGATCGCCCCGTTCGACCCTTCGCATCGCCCGCGCCAGCCGCTCCAGCGGGCCGGTAATGGTGCCCGCGAAGTGGATCCCGGCCAGGATGCCGAGCAAGACGAAGAGGAGCGTGAGGAAGGCCGCCCGGCTGCGCACCTCCTCCATCGGCCGCTCCGCCTGGCTCTTCCGACACCCCATGACGATCTTGGCGATGTCTCTGCCTTCGCGTTGCACCACAGCCTGTGCGGTGATGAGATCGTGCTTATCTCCGTCGAGTTCGCCCCGTTCAGCCATCTCGACCAGCTTGACTGCCGCCCGCATGTCGCCGCGCCGGTAGGCCGTGCCGGATTCGTCCTCAAGCTCAAGCTGGCCCGGCTTGACGGCGAAGGCCGAGATGTGGCCTCCCTCATCGAGGATGGCGATGAAGACCACCCCGATCGAGTAGGACGCCTTCTCCATGTCCTGCCGGACGACTCGGTCCGCATACTGCTGGATGCTGGTGCGCTTGGGCCGGTCGGGAAGGACCTGCAGTTGCGCCAGATTGCCGGCGATCTGCGCCATGACCACCCGGATCTCGCGCCGCACCACGCGCTCCGTGTGCCGGAGAGAGAGGTACGACGAGGTGAACATGGTCACGAAGACCACGACCACCAACACGGTGGCGATCTTCAGCTTCAGGCTGAGCCGAACGGTGGCGGGCGTCCACGGCTCGCTGATGGCTGCGGGCGGCGTCGGCGCGGTCCGTTCGACGCCCTCGGACGGCTCAACAGGCTGCTCGATGGCCTCGGTCTGAGCGGTGCGCATGACGATGAGGTAGGCTGTGAAGACGAGGATGCCGATGCCGGCAACGTGCAGCGGATCGAGGCTCTCACCGAGGAGTGCCCATGAGAAGACGACCGTCACGACGGCGCCCAGCAGCCGGAGACTGACGGCCACGTGCGCCTGCGCGCGGGCGAGGCCCTTGAGATAGAGTGACATCGAGAGGCTCGTGCAGACACCGGCCAGTAGAACCATGACGAGCCAGCCGCGCAGATCGAGCAGGATCAGCTCGCGCCAGCCGCCGTGCATCGTGCAGGCGATCCCGGCTACGACACCTCCGACGCCGAAGCGCGCGAAGGCCACCGTGGTGGGGGCGAAGCGCCGGAGGCAGCCCTTGCTGAGGATCTCTGCCAGCGCGCGGCTCAGTCCCGCGAGGAGGGCCAGCACGTCGCCCGCGAGACGGATCCCGACTTCGGCGGGCGGGGCGGCCCGGAACTCGGCCAGGCCTATGAGGACATCGGCGGCGACCATCACGAAGACGAGGGTGAACCGCAGGGACGTTATGCGCTCCCTCAGCGCGTAGTAGGCGATGAAGGCCACGAAGATCGGGGCCGTCTTGGACAGGGCATTGACGACGCCGGCCGGCGCCATGTCCAGGGCCTTGGTGAAGAGCAGAGCGCCAATGGCTGACCCAAAGCCGCCGACGAACAGCAGCGCGATCCAGTCCTTGCGGCGGGGGCGCTGACGCGCAATCGACTTGGCGCCGGCGCCGATGCCCAGAGGCGCGAGGAAGATCACGGCCAGAGCGTAGCGCGTCGCGACCACGGTGGTGGTGGAGAGCTGTTCCTCGCTCAGCAGGAACTTGGTGAGAACAGGGGAGAGGCCTTGCAGGAGAACGGCGAGTATGATCCAGTAGTAGGGCTGGAGTCGCGTACGGACCTCGTCCACGGATCACCTGGCTCCGAACCGGCGCTCAGCAGGCGGGCTTTGTGCGGACGAGGGCACTCTCGAGAATCTCCTCTATCAGGTCCGCGTAGGTCATGCCTGCTGCGCGAGCCTCTGCCGGCACATCGCTCGTCTCCGTCAGACCGGGGACACTGTTGATCTCATGCACCCAGATCCGGCCCTGGCTGTCGTGGTGCATGTCCACGCGGCTGAGGCCGTGACAGCCACACGCCTGGTGCGCCCTGACGGCGAGCCCCTGGGCTCTGTGGGACGCCTCCTCGGGGATGCGGGCCGGGCAGATCAGGTCCGTCATGCCTTTGGTATACTTGGCCTCGTAGTCGTAAAACTCGGTCTTGGGTATCAGTTCCAGCACGGGCAGCGCCCGCATCGTCGGTCCGTATCCCAGCACCCCCACCGTAATCTCGTCGCCATCGCAGAAGGCCTCCACCAGCACCCCGCCGTACTCGCCCAGAGTGCGTCGCACATCGGCCTCGAGTTCTTCGGCTGTCTTGGGGATCGTGACGCCGAGGCTGCTGCCCTCGTTGACGGGCTTGACGACGGCCGGCAGACCCAGACGATCGAGGGTTTCCTCGACAACCCGGTTGCTCTCCGCCGGGCTGTCCGTCCAGACGTACGCGGGCGTCGGGATGCCGCAGCCCTCCAGGAGCTGCTTGGTGCGGACCTTGTCGAGAGTCAGAGCACTGGCCAGGACCCCGCAACCGGTGTAGGGGATCCCCAGCACATCGAGCATGCCGGGGATGGTCCCATCCTCTCCGGCCCCGCCATGAAGCGCGTTGAAGACAACTTCGGCGCCAGCATCGGCGAGCTGCTTCGGCAGGTGCGTGTCGGGGTCGACGCCGACGGCGTCATAGCCGCGCTCGTGCAGGGCCTGAACAACGCCTTGCCCGCTGCGCAGCGAGACCTCTCGCTCCCCGGATTTGCCGCCCATCAAGACCGCTATCATCTTGGTCCGAAGGTCAACTGCCATCAGTCCTGCGTCTCCTCCGGTGGTTCGTTGGGTGCGATGGGTGCGAGCTTGCCGTCTTCAGTGACGCGCGCGATGATGTGGATATCGAGGCCGACCATCAGCGATCCATGGCGCACAGTCACCGGCGCAGGGGCTTGCGCGGCGGTCAAGTCATCGACGCCGTAGAACCCGACCCCGTCACCCGGGCCGAACCGCCCGTCGCCGTTCTCGTCCACGATCGCTGTCAGGTAGTAGGTGCCGGGGTCCACGTGCGAGACGAACGTACCGGGCCCGGGCTCGCACTCGACGGAGGCGATGGGCTGGCTCATCCCGGGGTCGGAGGAAAGTCGTACCTGAGCGGGCTTGAGGCCTGCGCCGGGATGAACGACCGTTCCCGAGACAATGCCGGGCAGCGTGTCGATTGCGAGTTGGAAGCTGCCCGTTCCCTCGGGCGGGCCGACGACTCCGTCCTCCCCGAGTTGCCCGATCAAGAACACCTGAATCCCGCCGATCTCGTCGCCCGCATTCAGGTTCAGCGGGGGCAACTCCGGCGGGGGATCGGCCCAGTCCTCGACGCCATAGGCTCCGACGCGATCGCCGGCGCCGAGGAGCCCATCCTGTGACGCATCGGCAACGGCGAGGAGGTGGTACGCTCCGGCCTCGACGGCGAACCCGAAGTCCGCCGTGTCCGGTGCCAGGCGAGAGGCCAGAGCGGGACGGTGATCGTCTGCGCTCAGAACCATCAGGAACAGGGGCGCGGGGAGCTTGTCACCCCCCTGAACCGTCCCGCCCACCGAAGCCGGCACACCGGTAGGCGGCACGTCGCCTTCGATGACCACGGGGATAGGCTTGGCCTTCGGCCTGCCGTCCTCACCGAGGGTCATTGTGGCGGACACGTAGATCCGCACGTCGCCGATCAGGGCGTCTTCAGCCACCTTCAGCGGCTCCGGCTCCTGGCCCTCGCCCCCGAATTCCGTCACGCCGTAGAATCCGAGTCCGTCGCCTTCGTCCATCTCGCCGTTCGCGTTGCTGTCGACAACGGCCATCAGGTAGTACTCGCCCGCCGGAACGATCAGCACGAACGTCCCGCCGGCTCCGCCCGTGCCGAACTGGTCCACGAGCTTCGACAGACCCTTGTCCCCGAAGACACGGACCTGGCCCTGGCTCAGATCGTGGCCGGGCCAGACGATCTTCCCCATGACAGTGGGCCCCAACGGGGCCTGGGCTGACGCCGGCGCGCCGGCAGTACCGAAGGCCGGGCCGGCAATCCCTGCGAGCAGCAACGCGGTGTGGGCTCTCATTCCTCGTTCCCCTTGCCAACACCCATCTGGCTGAGCATCTCGGCCAGGACTCGGGCATAGTGCGGGAGCGCGACCTCCGGCTCCTGGATCTCCGGATGCCACTTCTTCTCCCATTCCAGCGACAGATAGCCGTCATAGCCCGCATGTTCCAGGAGCGCCAGAATCCGGCGCAGCGGCAGATCACCCTCGCCGAAGAGCGTGTAACCTCCGCCGTCGACGCCGTCCTTGGTATGGACGTGGAGCAGACGATCGCCGATCGCCTTGGCCGTGGCCTCAGGTGACTCGCCGTGCCGGTAGGGGTGGTTGATGTCCCAGAGCACGCCGACGAACGGCGAATCCACCTCGGCGACCACTGGGGCCAGATCCTCGCCCCGGCACCAATCGTCGTGCGTCTCGACCGCCAGCCTGACGCCGGCGGCGCGGGCGTGGGGCTCGATCTCTTTCAGCATCTCACCCATGCGCGCGGCGCTTCGCACCCGGTCATCGCCCTCGGCGATCCGGCCGGCGAAGACGCGGACCAGACCGGCACCTAGATCGGCGGCCAACTCGATGAACGCGCGCGCTTCGTCGAGCGATTTCTGACGCGCCGGCGATGGCGGGTCGGTGAGCCGGGCGGATGATGAGACACAGGCGATCGCACAGCCCAGGGACTCGAACCGAGCCCGGAAGTCCGCGCGGCAGTCGGGCGCGAGGGCCGGATGATCGGGAAGATACATCTCGTTCTGCAGGCCTCGCAGCTCCAGCCCGCTGTACCCACAGTCCTCGATACACTGCGCAATCCGATCGACGGTCCATTCGGGACAGCCCAACGTTGAGAAACAGGATTTCACAGGGCACGGCCTCCGGCGGGTTCGACGTTGTGGTGGCTACGGCGCTTGCTTGGTGCGATGGTCCAGGACCTCGAGAGTCAGCACGCCCATGGAGCGGACGGCGGCCAGGTTGGTGCGGGCGAACGATTCGCTCGTCAAGGAGCCCGCGGCCAGCGTCACGTGGCCCGCGTCTACCGTGCATTGACCCCACGTCGGGTCTACACCGACCCAGCGCCCGACGTAGATCTCGTTCCACGCGTGGTAGTAGTAACCGTCCCTCAAGTAGACCAGGCCGGTGACGAACTTGGATGGTATGCCGACGGCCCTGGTCAGGGCGCAGAGCAGCGTAGCGTGCTCGGAGCAGTCGCCCTCCATCGTCGCCAGGCACTCGCTGGCCGTGATCGGGCGAGGATCGTGGTCTACCTTGGTCATCTCACGGTAGACCCACGTCACCAGTCTCTGGGCCGCGGCCCACGCATCCGTCTCGTCGCCGACGATCTCCTGCGCCTTGGCGACGATGGCCGAGTCATGAGACTGGATGATGTCGGTTGGGGAGAGGAACTCCTCAAGGTCGGGCCCGGCAAAGGGCAGCACATGGTCCTCGAGGTCCTGCTCGGTCTCAGCTTTGATCGTGACTTCCGCTTCGCGCTCTTCGAGGGGTGCCACGTGCTGGAGGTGGGTCTCCGGCACGAGGTCGGCGGCCGGGAGGCCGGACGAGCCCGCCTTCAGCCGCACGTAGGCCAGGCGCTTTGCCTCGCCCATCCGCTGGGAGACGGGCACATGGTCGCTCAGGGCGAATGGCGTTGCGATCGCAAGGGCCTCTTCCTCGGATACTTTCTCCAGCACGAGGTCCATCATCGCCGGGACGGCCTGCCGAATGAGATCGCCGCCCGGCGCCAGCCAGGAGTCCATGTGCAGCCCGATGCTGTCGGCAACGTAGCTCACCTTGAGCGCCTCGAACTCCTCGCCGTTCACGGCCACGGTCTCCCGCCCGAGACAGTTCACGTTGAAGTCCACGAGCATCTCGAGCTCCGGAACGAAGGCCTGGAACTGATACTGCCCGTCGTCGGGGAGCGTCCCCTGCATGGCCGCTACCGAGAACATGAGCTCCGAGCCGAAGGTCGGTCCGACGACGAGGGTCTTCTCCCGGGTGATCTCGCCGGCTTCGGTTTGCACGTGGATCTTGCCGTCGTTGACGACCGCCTCGATCGTCTTCACCCGGCCGAACTCGTCCTGGACGGACCGGAGCTTGTGAGGCCGCAGGTCGCTGCCATACTCGGTCGTGGTCGTCGCGGTGACCTCCAGCGGCCCACGGCCGAAGTCGATCCTCAGGCACATCGTCTCGACGGCCCGCAGAACCGCCCCGGTGTCCGTATCCTCCACGGTCACCGAGCTATGGAGGTAGCCGACGGGCATGTGCAGTAGCGATGCGCGGAACCAGCCCTCCCCCGCAAGAGTATGCAGATCCACGTCGCTGACAGGGGGGAGGGCGTCAACGGCCCAGGCCGACCCAGGGGGTAAGGCACAGCACGCCAGTATCATGGATATCGCCATCCGGGGTTCAGACATCGCTGGCCTCGGATTGCTGAGGGCTGTGTTCGCCAACCGCAAACCGCGCCACTTCCTCGGCTCTCAGCTTCATGAAGACGTTCACGATGTCCGGATCGAACCTCTCCCCGGCGGCCTTCGCGATGGCGGCGAAGGCGTCCGCCGGGTGCATCCCCTCCTGCTGGCCCTGAGCGTTCACGAGGCGGTCGTAGGCGTCCACGACCGCTACCAGGCGGGCCTCGTAAGGGATCTTCTCCCCGGCGAGACCCTCGGGGAAGCCACTGCCATCCCAGTTCTCGTGGTGATGGAGGACGACGGCGCATACGGGTTGGAGGAACTCGATCGGGGCGATGATGCTGCGGCCGATGATGGGGTGCATTTCGTAGAACATGCGCAACTCGAATTCCTCGCTGTGCGGGGCGTCCAGGGCTGAGTGCTCGACCCCGATCTTCCCAATGTCGTGGAGTACCGTGCCGAAGCGGAGGTACTCCTTCTCCTCTTCTCCCATGCCGAGGCGGTCCGCCAGTCGCTGCGCGATGTCGGTGACTCGTTCCGAGTGGCCGTAAGTGGCCGGGTCGCGGGCCTCTATGGCGATGGTTAGCGCGCGTACGGTCTCGTAGTAGTTGCGCCGTACGTCCTCGTAGAGCGAGGCGTTCTCGATGGCAACGGAGGCCTGGTTCGCGCAGGCCTCCAGGAGCGCGACCTCGCCGGAGGTGAACTGCCGTTCAGAGAGCGCATAGACGCGGATGACACCCAACGGCTCGTCCTTGCTCAGCAGCGGCACGGTCAGAACCGACGTCAGGCCTTCCTTGGCCGCGGCCTCCGCATACTGGAAGCCGGGACCCTTGGTCACGTTTGTCAGCGTGACGGGCTCGCCTTTGAGGACCCGAGCATCGATCGGGCTCTCTTCCACCTGGACCGGTCCTTTGGCCAGGTACTGGGGGCTGAGGCCCCGGGAGGCGCGGAGTTCCAGTTGCTGCGCTTCGGGATCAAGCAACCGCAGCGAACACGCCTTGACGTTCAGCACTTTGGCCGCGCTCTCGACAATCAGGTTCAGGACCGACTCGAGCCGCAAGCTCGAAGAGACGGTGCGGGCCACATCGTACAGCGTCTCGAACTCGGTTGCTCGTCGGCGGAACGTGAAGCCGATGCGCGACGAAGCAATCCCGACGACGAAGAAGAAGAGCGTGTTGAGCAGTAGCTCTTGCAGGGACTGGTACCGGTCGCCCGGGATGAGTGCCTGTGTGTCTGCCGGCATGTAGGGACCGCAGAGGAGCGCGGTTACCAGCACCGCCAGGATCGCGCCCATGTCGCCGCCAACGTAGCCGGCCCAGATGATGGGGAGATAATAGAAATGGATGGCGCTGCCTCGGGCGCCCCCGGAGACGTAGACCAACACTGTGATCAGCACCATGCTGACCCCAATGAGGGCCACGCTCAGGATCGCCCGACCCTTCGATGGCTTCTTCAATGCCCGACTCCTTCTCCTTGCTGGAAATGCTCCACAGTCGCGGCGGGTTCTGTAGAGCTAGGGTGAGTTACCTCACCTTGGTGCCCAGAGGGCACTCGCGGTCCAGCGTGATGATCGCCAGCGCCTTCTTCTCTCCGGCGGCAAGGATCATGCCGTGCGAGCGGACCCCGCCAATCGTGGCCGGTTTGAGGTTGGCTACCAGTACCACATGCTTACCAATGAGGCCGTCGGGTGGGAACTCCTGGGCGATACCGGCCGCCACGGTGCGGGTCTCCTCCCCGAGATCAACCTCCAGCTCGAGAAGACGGTCCTTCCCCGCTACGTTGCGGGCAGCCGCGATCTTGCCCACTCGGAGATCGAGTTTGGCGAACTCCTCGATGTCGATCGTTCGGGGTTCGGCAGCTTCGGGCTCGGGCGCCTTCTGCCTCTTCTGCTGGCCCTCGAGCCGGGCCCTGGTGCGGCGCATGTCGATGCGCGGGAAGATGGGCTTGCCTCGCTCGATGCTGCCTCCGGCCGGGAGTCGACCCGCTACGCACTGGCTCCATCTGGTTGTGCCCGCGAAGTCAGAGAGCCCCAACTGGCTCCAGATCTCCTCAGCAACGGCCGGCATAACGGGGGCGACCATGATCGCCACGACTCTCAAGCAGTCGAGCATGTCGTAGAGCGCCGCCTCGAGCTCGACGGTTTTGCCGGCCTTGTGGAGATCCCACGGCGCCCGTTCGTCCACGAACCTGTTCGCGGCCGCGAGCAGTTGCCACACGGCGCCCAGGGCGGAGCTGAAGTCGATCTTCTTCATCCCCTCCTGCACCCGTTGGGCCGCCTGCTCGACGTCATCGGCCAAACCGCCGGCCGCTGGGCCCGGCTCGGGTACTTCGCCGCCCGCGAAGCGCTCCACCAGCGGGAGTGTCCGGTTGAGCAGGTTCCCGAGATCATTGGCCAAGTCGTCGTTGAACCGCTGCATGACCGATTCGACCTTGAAGACGCCGTCGAGGCCGAAGGTGATCTCTCGCAGCAGGAAGTAGCGTACGGCGTCTACGGCGATGTCTGTCTTGCAGCCCGACACGTCGGCGACTTGCTTGGCGACGTCGTAGGGATTGACCAGGTCGCCGTGTCGCTTGGCGATTTTGCGGGCAAATGGGTCCTCGCCCCGGTCCTTGTCGGGGCTCAACAGGTAGCCGTGGGTGAAGATCGTGCCTGGCACCGGCACCCCGAGCGCCATCAGCATGGCCGGCCAGATCGTGCCGTGGAACCGAACCAGGATATCCTTGGACAGGAGCTGGACGTCGGGAGGCCACCATTCCTGCATCCGAGACTCGTCCCGCAGGAAGCCGGCTCCGGTCAGGTAGTTGATCAGTGCGTCAAACCACACGTAGACTGTCTGGTCCGGGTCGCCCGGGACGGGGATGTCCCACTCGGAGGCCTTCCGGCTGATGCAGGCATCCTGGAGCCCCTGCCGGACGAAGGCCGCAACCTCGTTGCGCCGGCTTTCGGGCTGGATGAAGTCCGGTCGGTCTTCCAGAAGCTGCAGTATCCTGTCGGCGTAACGGGAGGTGCGGAAGAAATAGGCTTCGGTCTTGGTCTTGGCAACCGGTCGCTTACATTCGGGGCACTTCCCGTCGTCGAGGTCCTTTTCCAACAGGAATGTCTCGCAAGGTATGCAGTACCAACCCTCGTACTCACCCTTATAGACGTCACCGGTGCTCCGCAGCTTGTCGAAGACCTGTTGCACTACCTCGATGTGGTCCTGGTCAGTGGTACGAATGAACCGATCGAAGCGGCAGTGCATCTGCTCGAACAGGCCTCGGAACTGGGCCGAGATCCCGTCCACATGCTCCTGAGGCGAGATCCCCAGTTCGCGGGCGGCCTCCAGGTTCTTCTGTCCGTGCTCGTCGGTACCCGTCAGGAAGAAGACATCCCCCTCGAGGAGACGATGGTACCGCGCGAGGGCATCGGCAGCGATGGTGGTGTACGCATGGCCGATGTGCGGCTGGGCGTTGACGTAGTAGATAGGGGTCGTTATGTGGAACTTCCCCGGCTTCTCAGCTAGCATCTATGTTGAACACCCTCTCCGGCTTCTCCGGCGGCTCGCCGTGGCGCCTTCGCCGCATGCTCGGCGCGGCTCCGTGTACGGGTCGCGGGAGGCTACCGTGAGCCACAGCCGGTGCAACTGGACCGCGTGCAGCTCGTGCAC
>CBFDAZ010000005.1:0-35792 GCA_965602825.1 uncultured bacterium | reverse complement strand
CATGGAAAAGCGCACCGACCTGTATGGGAGGGGGGACCAGGAAGGCATCAACGCGACACTCAGCACCAGGGGCATGACGTCCAGCAGCATCTCCCACCGAGACAGTGCCAGGAAGCCGGCCGCACCGGCGGCTGCCAACAAGGCTGCCGCGCTAACGAGCAGTGATACCAGTTTCAGATTGGGCAAGGCAGCACCGGCAATGGCAGACAGGCCGAGCAGCAGAACCAGATACGGGATCCGGGGGCAGGGATACACATAGCGTTCGCTCGCAATGCCTTCGGCGATGTTACCCTGCGCAAAGAGCCCATAGCGAGGGCCGAACGGAGTGGCGATCTGATCCGCGTTGGGAAGTCCAGGCGAGGTCTGGCCTAGCAGCACGATCTTGCCCCGGATCTGTTCGTCGGTCACGCGACCGTTCCGCAGATCGGAGAAGGTCAGTAGCCTCCCCGGCGTATCCCATGCATCTGGGGATTGCCAGTTGATGAGCATGTTCCCTTGCTCATCAACCGGGACGTGCCAGCCCCCCAACACCACCACTCCCCTGCCATACCTCGGCTGCAGGTCCCGCACACCAGCATGCAGGCCCGCCGCCACTACCCCGAGTTGAAGGTACCTTCTCGTCAAGCTGCCGATTCTGACGGGGGTGCGCCGCACCACTCCGTCGGAGTCCTGCACAACGTTGATGTGGCCGACGGTAGCGGCCGCCTCCGTCAAGCGGCTGATGTTCTGCCGTAGTCTGATGATGTTCTTACGGGATCCCCGATACTGGTCGAACACAGGCAGTATGACGTTGCCGGCCTCCCGCATCGCATCCGCCAATGCGCCATCGTCATCGACGGGCCCCTTCTCACCATCCGCGATCCGGTTGTCGTGCGAGGGGTCCGGGAAGAACACGTCAAGCGCGATGACCGAGGCGCCCTTAGCGTTGAGCTGTTGTATGGCTTCGCCGTACCATCTGCGGGGCCACGGCGTCGGCCCAAGCTCCTCAATGCAGTCCGCCGTGATGCCAACAACGACCACTGCGCCGCTGTCTGGCCGTTCAGGGCGCAGCCTGAAGGCAAGGTCCTGCAGCGGGTGGTCCCAGCGCGTGGTCCAACCCGCGTCGTGGAGTAAGGCGATCAGGCAGCCGATGGTCAAGCCCATCAGCGCGCCTGTCGCCACGCGTCGTGATGCAGACATGGCGGCACCGAGACGGCGTATGCGAGCGGATAGGCGCCCGTCTAACGCTGATATACCCCGAGACCGCGGGTACGCCACAATACCAGGACAGGTGGGGCTATCTGCGAGGAGTAAGGGAGAAGTCCAGGCGGGGCGTTGCCATTGCCGTTGCCAATCGGTCGTAATGCTGCCAGTCCAGCAGGTCTTCGGGTGAGGCGAACCGCAGGAGACTGAACACCTCACGGCAGTCCCAGGCAACGAACTTCGTCGTGTTGTCCTCTCTCGGACCTCCGTCCCCGGTCATCACCCGGTCAACGCGCTGGTAGCGGGGATGGGTCACCTCAACCATGGTACCCGCAGGCGCGGTCAACTCGTAGGCACCATCTCCGCCCGTGGACACTACCACCGGTCGGCCCGACGGGCTGGTCGCGGTCACGCGGGCATTCGCGACCGGCTCGCCCGTCTGCCCATCCAGCACCTGGCCGAAGATCCGCGCCAGCAGGGGGCGGGGCGCCGCCGCGTCCGGTGGTCGGAAGTACACGGGCGACGTGCACGCGACGTGAGGCGTGGCGACACCCTCCGGTGCGGCCCCGTAGGCCCGCAGGGCAAACCACGTCCGCTCTCGCTCGCGGATGGCGATGCGGGTCTCGACGTGGTTCGGGCCGACCTCCGCGATGTCCCACGTCCGGACGACCTGTCCCGCGCGCAAGAGCTCCAGGCGACTGATTCCCCCACCGGGCACGCAGCCGAGCCAGGCATCGAGTTCGCCGATCTTGGTTTGGTCGTCGGCCGGTACCGTCTCACCGGGCATGGCATCGGCGACAGCCAGGCTGACGACCGGCCCACTGCTCACGAAGGTAGCGCCCCGCCGGATCCCATCGACGAGGCCGATGATCCCGCGGTCGAATGAGGCATGCACAAACACCCGCTCAGCAACCGGAAGTACGCCGGTGTCGATGCATGTATTGGTGAAGGAAAGAGCGCCGACCTGGTAGCCGTGGTTGAGTAGCAGCGCCCAGAGCCGGAAGTAGTCGGAGCTCTGGGGGGAGGTGAGCTGCAGGTCGAGTGCCGGAACGGCAGCCGGATCGGCGAGCAGGTCGAAAGGAAGCTCTGCAGCGAGGTCGCGCCAGGCTGGCCTGCCGGCGCTGTCCGACGGCTCCTCTACCCCCGTGCGAAGTGCATGCGCGTAGATCGAGACGGACTGCTTCAGCCGCGACGCCTGACGATGGTGCGGCGCGGTCCCCGCCTCACCGGAACCGTCAGACTGACCAATGGTGACCATGGTCCCGCCCCAGGGCTCCCGCCGGCCCTCAGGCGACAGCCACACGTGGAACTCCTCCGTCGTCATCTCGCGCGCGACCTGTCTCGGCTCGGCCTGGGCCGGATCGGACCCGTAGCCGGGGGCCACCACCATCCAGCCCAGGCCCTCCGCCCGGGCAATGGCCACCGCAAGGGGCAGGTTTGTCAGGTACTGCCCCTGCGGGCTGCTAACGCGCAGGTTGGGCCTGCCGCCGACCCACCCGAGCTCTCCGAGCGCAGCGCCCGCCGCCATGCTGACCTCGACCTCGGTGACCTCGTTCGCTCTAACGGGCACGGTTTGCTCACTGACACGCACGAGCGGCCCGGACGTGCACGTCAGCTCCGCCTCGCCCGGGCGGAGAGCGATGACCGCTTCGCCCTGGCACCAGAGACACGCTCCAAACGGCACGATGAAGGGCCGCACGCTCTCGGCCGGGATCAGCGGCTTCCCACGGCCGTCAAGGGTCGAGGCCCCCTCAAGCGCCGGAGGAGGTCCGAACTCGTCAGTCGCTTCGGCCCGCCATCGGGTCACTATCCTGGCCGGACGTGGCGAGCCGCGATCTGCCCGCGTCGCCTTGACATGCACCAGTCCGACGGGGGTGTCGGCATTCGCCAGATCCACGGCGGTCGCGCCCGTGCCCGCGACTACGTCTCCGACGGCCAAGGGCTCTTTGCCGAGCCCAAAGACCTGCAGGGCATACGTGGCCTTGGGTACCGGGCCGAACGAGAACCGACCGCGTGCGTCGGTCCTCGTGGTCAGACCTGTGTTCAGTTGCACCCAGGCTTCGGCCAGAGGCTGTCCCTCGGCCGTTACCTTGCCGGCAACTACCGCCGGCCAGGCCGCCACGCTCGAGAGCTGCAGGACGACAGCGACCAGTGCGGCGACCAAGATGGCTGGTCTGAGAGTCATCTTCCCGTCCAGGATGAGCCAAGCTCCCCCGCGCGGGACGACCGCCGGGGCGACTCACACTTCGAGAGGCTATCTGGCGCCCAGCCAGCCCATCGCGGTCAGCGTCTCGTAGGCCTCGGCGACTGCCTGGGGGCCGTCGGCCATCATGAAGGCGAGGCGCATCTCGACGGCATCGCCACCCACGGTGCGGATCCGCTTGGGGTCGGTGTAGATCAGCAGTGTCCCGAACCGCGACTCACCAAACGGCAGGTCCGTCAAGACACCGATGCCCGGCTGGCCCGGCTTCGCGGGATGCAGGAACACCCAGCCCACGGCCCCGATCTCCGCATACGTCATGGTCCACGCATGCTCACCATCGGCTGTCACGTACCCGCTGCCTGGCAGCCACCCCCAGAAACAGTAGACATCGCCGTCTCCACTGAGGTTTCGGGCCCGGCTGGTCACCAGGAGCGCGGGCGACTGGGGCGCGGTCTCCAGGTCGAACTCGAGCTCCGCGATCTGACCGAAGTCCTGGTCGTCGATGCCAATGACGTCCGCTTTGAGGCGCAAGCCGCCGGACTCCGGGAGGTCCTGCTGCCCAACAGTCCTCCGAGCGTAGACGAACTTGCCATCAACCTCAGTGGACAGGTAAGCGGCTGCGCCGGTCGATCCCAGACGTACGAACGCGTGGCCCGGGCCCGGGCCAACGACGTACTCATGCCCTGCCGTGCAGACCGTGATAGTCTGACCATCGGCATGGCGGCGTATCCCGTCAACGACCAGCCGCACTGGCAGACGGAAGGTGTTGCCCGTCGGCGCCATGTCTCGAGCTACCAGCGACCCCTCATACACCCCGGGGCCCAGCGACGATAGGTCGAAGGAGGCCGTGGCCGTATGCGCCAGTGGCTCCCCTGTGACATCAGAGGCGTGGACCGTTCTGCCCGCCAGCGCCAGTATCAGAGACTCATGGCGGAGGGGATTGGCCCCATCGTCGAACACGGCTTGCAGTCGGGGACCTTCGCCCTCCGTCCGGATCTCCAGCCTCTCCCCCACCTCAACTGGTTGGCCGTTGACGAACACGGCACCAACGACCGGCGCAGCGGTGTCGTCAAGCGTCATCCAGTCGGGTCTGCCCAGGACCAGCAGGGCGCGACCGGCTGCCGTGTTTTCCGGGGAGAGGCGTACGGTCAGCGTCCCATCGTGACGTTCAGCCGTGATGGTGCGCCACGCGCCATTGGCCCCCCGGACGAACACCTCGTCCCCGTACACATGCCAGCCAGCGATTGCCACCAGGCAGCCCCCCAACATTGCAGAACGCACAGTTCACCTCACTCCCGTGTCCGGACGAGATCCGTCTACGCGGACGCGTTGGGCTTGGAATCTCGGAACTGCCTCACAGCAGCTCGTCGGCGTGCTCCGCGACCTTGCGGAAGGCCAGGGCGTGCTCGTCAATGATCGCCGGCCTGTAGTGCTTGAACCACGGGATCGAGTAGCATGTCTCAGGTATGCTCTCGGTCACGGGGAGACTCCCGGGGCCCTGGCGAACATCGCGCGTGGTGTTGGCGATGCGAGTCGGCTTCCCGTGGCCGTAGATATCGGCCTCGTTGAGCAGCGGATGAAGGTGCAGCGGCATGTTCGCTCCGGCGTGGGTCGAGCACCCTTCGGCGTTGACAGCCTCAACGAACCGGTGGATGCTCAGGCCACCAAGCTCATCTGCCCGGTAGAGGCCGTGCGCCGCGTACCACCCGCCCATCGTACTCCCGGAGTCTCTCGGCGGCCGGTGGGCCTTGACGCCCGGCACGTCTTCCAGCAGGTCCCAGAAGTAGTTCATGGCTTTCTGTATCTCGGCCATGCGCTCGGCGTAATGCCGAAGCTGAACGCGACCGACCGCGGAGGAGAGCTGGTGCATGCGGTACTTCTGGCCGCCCCACGGCAGCCCGGCGAAATGCTTCAGATGCGGATCTTCCAGCACCTGGCCCGTTCGCCCATAGTGACCGAAGGCAACGGCTCGCTCCCATATCAAGCGGTCGTTGGTGAGTAGGAAGCCGCCCTCGCCGCACGGCAGCGCCTTCCCCGACATGATGGACATCGCCGCAACGTGCCCGATCGTGCCCAGCAAGCGGCCCTGGTACAGGCCGCCGTGTGCGTGCGACACGTCCTCGATCACCTTGACGCCGTGCTTCTCGGCGATCTCCATGATCGGGTCTATATCACAGGGGTATCCGGCGTAGTGGACGGGCACGATCGCTTTGGTCCGGTCGGTGATTCGATGCTCGATGTCCGCCGGGTCGATCGCGATCGTGTCGGGGCACACGTCGGCGAAGACGACCGTGGCGCCGAGCGAGAAGGCCGGCAAGCAGGAGGCCCAGTAGGTGAGGCTGGGGGAGATGATCTCATCTCCGACGCCCACACCACAGGCCCACATTGCTGCATGCAGGGCCGCCGTACCCGTGTTGTGACAGAGCGCGTAGGCGACCCCGTGCCATTCGGCCAGTTCCCTCTCGAACTCGACCGTGATATCGGTCTGCGACATCTTCCCCGCGCGCAGGACCTCCAGGACAGCATCCTCATCTTCCCGGGTGATGATCGGCCAGGTGAAGATATCGCCCAGGTCGGTCTGTACGGCCTTTGGCCCTCCCTGGATGGCCAGGGCACTGCTGCCGGTCGGCATGGCAGAGCTCCCCCCAAGTGGGTTTCAGAGGATTGGCGTCAGCAACGGAGCGGTTCGCGGTTCGTGCGCTATGCCCTTCTGATGCGGCAGGGGAAAGGGGTACAGCGTAGAGGGTGCGGCGGGTAGCAGGCCTCGCCATCGGCACCCCGCCGACCTATCGGGGGGCTCCTCGTGCGGCTACACGTACAGGAAGGCAGCCTGGCTATTGGCCAGTCGCGCTTGCGCCAGGGCCTGACAGGCACGAGAGAACAACTCCGAGGCTTCGGTCTCTTTCGGGTCGCGGCCCCCGACCCCGATGCGGATCGTCAGGTGCATCTTCTTGTGGCCGAAGTGGTGCGACAGCGCCTGCTGCAGACGATCGGCTCCGACCAGGGCCCCCCGCGCGTCGGTCCTGGGCATCACGACGGCCAAGCAGTCGTCGCAGAGCCGGACAACCTTGTCGCCGCGACGCGCGGCCCGTCCAGTGATGCGCTGCGCCTCGTCCAGGACCTCGGGGGAGATCTCGAACTCCCCGCACGTGCGAGGATTCACACGGAACTCTATCAGGACCAGCGACACGGGCGTGCGCGTGCGGTGCGCTCGGGCGACCTGTTCCTCCAGGAGCTCCTCGAAGGTCAGGTCGCCGGAAGCCTGGGGGACGATCTCCGCCTTGATGCTGTGCAGACTCAGCGTGTAGAGCCCAATGAGGGTCGCCACATCTGTGGCGAACGGCGGCAGATCGACGCGCGATTGCTCGGTTGCGACGCGGGAGAGTTGGACCAGGGCGCCGAGCTCGCCGCCGGCAGGCACACTCCATTCGCCAACGATGACGGGCGCCGCGTCGGGTAAGGGAGGTCCCTCGCTTGCGGCCCACGCAACGCGATCGGACGAGCGACGGGTTTGAGGACCATCCTCACTGCTCGCCCGGCCGACTCCGGTGACGAGCCGGTCCCAGAGCTGCGACTCGGTCTCCGGTGGGGCCGGGCCTGCGGTGAACAGGTAGGCCGAGGGCTCTGACGCGACCAGCGTGATGACGCCGAGAGCCTCAGCCTGCAGGTGATCGTTAAACCACGACCAGCCCTCTCTGAGTAGCTCTCTCGCGTCCGGCGCTGCGCCCAGCGCGACAAACAGCTTGCGGATCCCGTCGGGGTCGTTGCCCTTAAGGTCCAGTGCTTCAGCCAACATGAGTGCCCCCGGCCGAGAGCATGGGGGCCGCCACGACCCGTCCTCAACGCCCACCGTACAGCGTGGATGAGCTAAGGTTGCAGTGGCGGCAGCCGAGGCCCCCCTGGCACCCCGACGCTCGCTCCGGCCACCAAATCTTATACCACACGTCGCTATAAAGTCCACAATAGGAGGAATCGCCGGGTTGCCGCACGCTTCGTCAAGGCTGGGGCTGAGCGGCAGTGGTCGCCGGGAGCTGTGCGGCCGATCTCGTGGTGACGGTCAAGCCTTCAACGAGGTCCGCCAGCTCGATCTCCGCTGACACAGCCCCATCCGCGGTCGTCAGTGAGGCCCACGGCACGCGACCGTTCTCCCAGTCCGCAAGAGCCGTCAGCGGGACGCGCAACGGGAGCCTGACCGGGGCGAATGAGAGGGAGTTGTCCACTCGATCGAGCTGCATCGCCACGGCTGCAGGCACAAAGCCCGCAATGGCGATGCCTCGCGGGTAGTAATCGAGAGATGTCGAGCCTCCGCCGTAGTTGTACACATCGGTGAAGCACCCCCGCTTGCTTTGGTTCTGCTGCAGCTCGAACTGCCAGTACCCTTCGGCGTTGTCGAGCATGTCCAGCCCGAAGTACGCGGCTGCCATGTCCCGCCACATGTTCTGGGAGACCCACGCATTGCCCTCGTGATCCGTGTGGGGAGCGCCGAAACGCTTGAGGGTTCTCCCGGCTGAGGCCAGCAGATCGGCTCTGAAACGCGCCCGGTCGATGTCGACCGCCATGCCACACAGGAAGGGGTATAGCAGGCCGTTGCTCGCGTAAATGGAGTAGCCGTCCCAGCCGGAGGGTGGCTCCGGCGGCCCAACCGCGCCTCCACCGGGTCCCCAGCCGGTCTGGAAATCGTGGTCGTCATTCCTCCACCCGTAGTCTGGGTCCCAGTCGTCGCGTTCTCCTGCGGGCGTCTCGACTGGCGCGGTCGGCTTCAGGGCGACCGCGTAGTGGTCGCCCAGCCAGGCGGTGTCGCGCAACGTGGCCGCTACGACAGCTATCCGCTTCGCCTGGACCTCAGCCACATCGTCCTCGCCTGCCGCCCGGGCCATGTCGGCGAGAGCCTGGTACGCGCTCAGCGCCTTCACACCGAGGTACACCTGCTTGGGGCCATGCTGTATGGCGCGAGACCCCTGGTCGATGGTGTTCGAGGTGCCCTTCTCCGGAAAGCCATCGCCATCTGTGTCGCACTGCGCCACGTAGTCCATCAGCCGTCCCGCCAGCGAGAGGTGGCGCTCTATGGCCTTGGCATCGCCGGTCGTTCGCCAGTACGCGCACAGGAGCAGGACGTAGTTCGTGGCTTCCTCAACTTCCATGTGGTGAGGGTACTTCATCTCACCGATGTCGAAACCCACGCCCATGTCGTGCGGCATGATGCCGTCTTCCTCGTGCAAGGCCCACTCATCGAGGGTCAGTCGGGCCAGATCGGGCCAGTACAGGAAGTAGAAGGGCATCACGTTGTATTCCACATCAACGGTCGAGTGGAATTTGCAGCAGCCCTCCCACACGCTGAACCAGTCACCCTCCTCGTCAGACACGTACCACGTATTCATGACCCAGCTCTGGAAGGCGAAGCTGAACAGGTCGGCAAACGATGCGGGAAGCCCTTCCACCCCGAGCACGGTCTCCTCGAAGATCGAGGTTCGCCGGTCGATCTCCTGGCGCTCGTCGAAAGCATACCGGACAACATCCTGCGGGGCATCGAAGAACTCGAGGTACTTGAAGCGGAGGGCTCGCTCGCGTGTCCGCAGCACGGGCTCCTCGCACCATGCGACATGGACGAAGGATCTCTCAGCCGAACCGCCCGGTTCCAGCTCGAACTCCCAAGCCAGTCCGTGGATCGCCTCCCAGCGGAAGGCCGGCACCATGGCCCGACCATCGGCGTCCCGGCTCAACGCGGAGGCATTGGTGTCCTCACGGCTCGCCGGCAGATCGGCCCATCCCTCGATCGGCGCAAGGTCATCGGCGCTCTGCCCGGCCCAGAGCTGCTGGGTCGGCTTCCCGAACTGGGTGATCTTGTGGACCCAGCCGGACAACTCGTGCCCACCGAGTTCCTCCGTCTCTTCGCCCGCGCGGCCAGCCTGCCCAGCGAAGAGCCGGCCCCGGGTGCGGCGGCCGGCCGTGTCCGTTACCCTGACATCGAGCCGGATATAGGGCGCGGTCGAGAGCCTGAGGTCCTGCGGGTAGAAAGGCGCCGCGAAGGTGAACTCAACCATGTAGGGGAGATCGGGCGCCCGGCACGTGTAGGCCAACGTTGTGGGAGTGATACGTTGGCTGATCTGCGGGAACGAGGGCAGGGATTCCGTGAACGGGAGAGCGTAGGCCACGCTCTCGAGCCCGGCAGCGGCCTCGCGGTCGCATTCGGTGGCGAAGACCATCCCGTACGGGCCATCGCGCCAGCGCTCCGGGCTCTTCTCGAAGTAGGCCACAGCATAGTCGGCATGGCCGAGCGCCCCCTGCCACCAGGTGCGGGAGCGAGGCCGCGGATTGAACGAGACCCGGGACCCGAACTTGCCGACGGACGTCTCATACATCCCCGTCATGTAGGGGGCGTCCGGCCGGTCCGCTCGATTCGCGCGAGCGGCAGGTACCTCCGGTGGCACCTCGACGACGAATTCGCGGTTGTAGACTCGCAGGAAGCAGTACTTGGCATTGTCCTGGTGACCGATGAAGTGGAGGTCCAGCACCGGCTCGTCAAGCCGGATGCGGAAGCTCTTGACCAGTGCCTCGGAGTTGGCTGCCTCAGCGAGGATGTCAAACCGGTCCAGAAGGGTCTGTCCGTTCGCGCCGATCGAGAATACGCGCTCGCCCGGCTGGGTGAACTTCATCTCGACTAGACCCAGTTTCAGGCTGTAGGTGCCGTTCGGCAGGCCATGGAGCCGCACATGGAAATCAACGCCGTAGCGCTCTTTCTGGAACCTGGCGTCCTCGGCTGTCTCGTAGACCGGGCCTGGGTCGGTCCACGTCTGGCTTTGGCCGACCAGTTCGACTCGGACCGTTTCGGGGACCTGTGCCAAGGCTGTGGTGTTCAGCAAGACAGTGGAGGTGGCCAACAACACGAGGGCTTGGGGGGACAGTCTCAAGGGCTTCTCCGTTCACCTGGGTCGGCTTCTGCCGCAGCCCTTGTGGCAGGCTCGCGGTCACCGTGTGTAGAATGTACCTTCGACGAAGACACGTGTCAATCTGACGCCAGCAGTATCATTCGGCTTCCTGGAGGCGAGAGATGTCCAGCAAGCTCAACCGCAGGCGGTTTCTCAGAACTTCGGCCGGCCTGGTCGGTCTCGGCGGCACGGTCCTGATCTCCGGCTGCCCCGAGGAGCAGGCTGCCCCGCCCGATGTCGGCACGGCTGTGGGCCCCAGCGGTACGGGCCCCCCAGAGACGGGGGAGCCGCCATTGGAGAGCGGCAAGGTGGGCGCCAACCGCCTTGTCGGGCACCCTGACCCGGCCGTCGAGGCCGTCCTTGCGCAGGGCGCCGAACGATCCCGTGAGGAACTTGTGAAGGCGGCCATCGACGCGTACGGCGGCATCGACGCGTTCGTTCAGCAGGGGGACACGGTGGTCATCAAGCCGAACCTCGGGTGGGCGAAGAGTCCGGAGGCGGGCGTCGATACCCATCCCGAGATCGTTGGCACTCTCGTCAACCTCTGCAAGGAGGCCGGCGCGAGCCGCATCATCGTCGGCGAGCATTCGTGCGAGACCTGGGAAGTGGTCAAGCTGACTTGCGGCGTTCCAGAGGCCGTCGAGGCGGGCGGCGCGCACATGGTCGGCTGGCAGGATGAGCGCTTGTACGAGGAGGTCGAGTTCCCGCTGGGCGAGAGCACCAAGGCCGACATGGTCGCGCGCGACGTGCTGGAGTGCGATGTGTTGATCAACTGCCCCAAGTTCAAGCACCACAGCGCGACCGAGATCTGTGGTGCCATGAAGAATCAACTGGGTCTCATCCTGCGGCCGCAGGACTACCACCAGACCACCGACATCATGGCGAAGGACCCGAACCTGCACGTGAACATCGCGGACCTCGCCTCCGCTGTCCGCCCCACACTTACGGTTGCTGACCTGACCAACGCATGTTACGTGGGCGGGCCAAAGGGCGGGCCGGGCTCTGAGGTGCGGGACTACCACACCGTCATCGTGAGCAGTGACATCGTGGCCTGCGACGCTCTTGGGACCGAGGCTCTGGACATCTGCACGATTGACGACGTGCCGCACATCCGCATCGCGGCCGAGGAACGGGGTCTGGGGCGGGTTGTGACGTCGAGTGACCCGGCCGTGAAGACGGTGTAGCCGCTGGGAGCTTGACCGGCCTCCACACCAAGCAACGAACGGCGCCCTTGAGGCGCCGTTCAGCGTTCCCGAGCCTTGCCCCGGCTTCCCGACGGACCGGACTTCGCCGCCCGAGCCCGAACGCACGGGGCGTGCCTGGCTGTCGGCCCGAGCTATTCTGCGAAGATGGTCAACTCGCTGTGCTCGATCGTGTCGCAGCGCCGCCACTTGACGTGCAGATCAGCCCACAGGATGTTCAGGCCGCCGTTATGACGCTTGTATGCCTTCCGGGCCCGGTCCGACCACTGGTCCGGTTTGTCGAGACTGTCCTGGTCGGTCAGTTCGACTCCGTGGTCTTCTTCGCCGCCATCGAAGAGGAGGACCGTGCCGCAGGGATCCTCAAAAGCGGAGAGCCATCCGGGCTGGCCCGGAGCGTACTCGCATCCCCGGTTGAAGTCATAGCTCCACCAGCGCTCATTGGCGGTGCCGAATGGCTTCCACAGCGAGTCGTCAGGGCACTTGTAGAGCTGTTCGTTGCGGACGTAGGGATACAGGCGCACGATGAAGGTGTCCCACCGCCAATCATACGGGGGCAACGGTGCTTCGTTGTCGTTGTGCGCCGGCAGCATCTCGTCGTAGTCCTGAGCGTACATGTCCACAGCCAGCCCGAACTGCTTCAGGTTGGACAGGCACGAGGCTTGCCTGGCCTTGGCTCGGGCACGAGAGAAGACCGGGAAGAGGATTGAGGCCAGTATCGCGATGATGGCGATGACTACGAGGAGCTCGATAAGCGTGAAGCCACGGCGGCAGGTCGTTGTCAGGGCATTTCCCCCCAATTCCGGCTTGATGGTGAACGGGCCCGGCGATTCAGCCTCTCCCTGTTAAACGACTGGCCAACCCGATTTGTTCGGAACTCGGCTTCGGGGCCCGCCTATCTCGTCCCGAGCTCTCCCCCCGCCGAATGGATCGCGGCGCGCGCCGGGGCTGAGGGAGGGGCCGCTCTCAGGCGGCGCCTGCCACTTCTGCTTCGTCTTCCTCGACGCGAGGGATCCGGTCAACGGCAGCGTCCCAGGCCTCCTGGATGGCCTCGGACGTCAGGTTGGCCTCCTCCCCGTAATCGCTCTCGATCGCTTGATTGAGGATGGTCGCGAGATCAGTCAGACTCCAGCCCGAAGTGCCCTCCGGCGTGTCCCCCAAGCCCTCAGTAAGCAACACGCCGCTGCCCTGCGGCCCGGGCGCCACCAGATAGAGCGTGCGTTTCTCGTCGCCCTCACCCAACTCGAACTTGTTCTCTCCGTTGATGAGGGCGGCCGCGTCACAGCCAAATTGGGGCGGGGGCTCGCCGGGCTCCACCAACTCCATCGGATTCCCCACGAACTCAACGCGAAGGCGCTCCGGCTCTAGGGCCGCGATCCCCATCCACAGCGCGACAAGGGGCTCGTGGCACGAGTTGCCCTCCTGTACGACAACCTGCGCCTTGATCTTCGCATCCTCCGGACCCAGGGGATCTGGGAATTGGAACACGGCCTCGATCGGCGAGTATCTCTTGCCGTAGAGCACTGACGTGAAGGTCCTTCGCCCGGCCGCAATGCCGGCGATGTCTTTGCGGTTCACCACGACCGCGACCACGAGCATCACGACAATAAGGAGCAGCAACTTCGGGAGGGCGGACCCTCGCTTGGGGGCTGCCTCTGCGACGGGCTCTTCGGCCATGGTTCTCTCTCCTCGGCGAGCAGGATTGACAGAAGGCCGCAGTTCGTGCAGCAGGACCGCTCACTTGGGTACAACGTGCGCGGCTGTGCACGGGGTGCCCGTATCAGGGGGCCGAGGGACGATCCGCAGCGTAGTACGTCGCCCCATGCCTTGACTCGGCGCGGATTGTGCGGTCCGACAGGAGCTTCCCGATGTGCTTCAGCACCCAGTTCCGATGGGCGCCGAGGCCCTCCGCAATATCCGCCAGGGTGCACGGCCGTCGGCGTAACAGCTCTACGATCCCCTGAGCTAGCTGTTCATCGTCGTCCGATGCAGGCTTGCGGGAACGGAACGGTGCGATGACCTCCGCCTGCGGGCCGAGAAACTCTCGCGCCGCGACGAGAGTCTGGTCAGAGACAGCGCGGGCCGCATGATCGGCGGGAGGCCGCACAACGGTGTTGAGCTGTACGCGATCCGGTTGCACACGGTCAATGACCTGACGGATGGCCTCCAGTTCGCCCGGGCCATCGTTGAACCCCTGCACCAGCATGACCTCGATCCACATCTCCCCGGCCGATTCCTGCCGCATCGCGGCAAGGCCGTCGAGGACCCGCTCAAGATCGACTGCGTGGTGAGGCCGGTTCAGGAGTTCAAACGCCGCGGGGGTGGCCGCATCCAGGGAGGGGACGAGAACGTCAACCGGTTGCAGCGCCCGCCGAACGTCCGGTTCGCCAAGCAACGACCCGTTCGTCAGTACCGCAACTGGGATGCTCGTGTGGTCCTTGAGCCACGCCGCGATCCTGCCGATCTCGTTGTTGAGAGTCGGTTCCCCCGATCCAGAGAGGGTGAGGTAGTCCGCCTCCGCCTTCCCACCCAGCCAAGCCTGGAACTCCGCGATCACCGCGTCGGCCGGTATATAGGCCGCTCGCCGGCATGTCTTGCGGGTTGTATGGCCGAGCTGGCAGTAGAGACAATCGTAGGAGCAGGTCTTGAGCGGTACGAGGTCGATCCCGAGCGACCGTCCCAGACGCCGCGACGGCACCGGTCCGAAGAGGTAGGTTGCGGGCTGCCCGGTATCGGTGTGCTCTGAGGTCACGCTGCTACGTCCTCCGCATTGGTACCCCCACCAGCACGTCGTGGGAGCCACCGGCCCTGGGAGGCGTCATTGCTCGTCGACACTCCGCCAGAGTTCATTGACGACGTGCTCTACGGCGTCTCTCACGGGGGCCGGTACATCATCGGCGAAGACGTGCTTCCCCGCGTCGGACAGCCGGACGATCTCGGGTGCGAGAGGGACGCGGCCCAGGAACGGCACCTTCATCTCGTTGGCCATTACCTCTCCCCCACCCGACGAGAACACATCAATGCCCTTGCCGCAGTGCGGGCAGACCAGCCCACTCATGTTCTCCACGACGCCCAGGACAGACAGGCCGACCTTCCCCACGAAGCGCACGGCCTTCCGGCAGTCCGACAGACTGGCCTCCTGGGGCGTTGTGACCACGATCGCCCCATCGGCGTCGGGCAGCGCTTGCGCCACCGTCAGCGGCTCGTCACCCGTTCCCGGCGGCAGGTCCACGATCAGACAGTCAAGGGCCGGCCATTCGACGTCGGCGATGAACTGGCGGATGACGTTGGCGCGCAGAGGCCCTCGCCAGATGACCGGTGAGGTGTCATCCTCCAGCAGGAAGGCCATCGACATCACGTGAAGGTTCGGCGTCACCGGCACCGGAATGATGCCGCCCGCGCTCCCCTCTGCCCGTTGCCCGGTTAGGCCCGTCATGAGAGCGATCGAGGGACCGTGTAGATCGGCATCGAGCAAACCGATATTGAGGCCGCGACCAGCCAGCCCGTAGGCCAAGTTGGCGGCGACCGTGCTCTTGCCGACTCCGCCCTTGCCGCTTATGATGAGCACTTCGTGGTTGATCCGTGCGGCACGCTCTCGGAGACGTTCCTCTTGCTCTCGGTACTGCCTCTCTCGTTCGGCACTAGCTGAGGCCGCGCGGTCGTCGCGCGTCGCATCGTTCGCCATGGTTGTGTCTCTCCGTCTGTGCCTGGTGGGGTCCCCGGCGGCCGGGCGTGAAGCCGACGTTCAGTGACCATTGCCCATCAGGGCTTCGCTGATCTCTCGCCAGGATGAGGCGATGGCCTGCGACACGGGGCCATCATCGTACTCGACCAGCGGGGTCGCCGCACCGATCGACTCCGGCACCACATCGTCGAAGGGCAGCTCTCCCACCAGAGCGATGTCCCCCTCCTCGCAGAAGTCTCTGATCCGGGCGGAGTTGTCAGCGTTCAGATCCACCTTGTTGATGATCACTGCGACCGGCAGCCCGAAGTGGCGCGTCACCTCGATGACCCGCTCCATGTCGTGGATGCCGGACAGAGTCGGCTCTGTCACAACTAGAGCGAGGTCGACCTCGGCCAAGGCCGCCACAGCCGTACAGCCGATCCCCGGGGGGCCATCGATGAGGATCAACTCCCGTCCGCTATGCAGGGCGATGTCCTCAGCGAGTTGCCGGACCTTGGTGACAAGACGACCCGAACTCTCACCAGCAGGCATCAGCTTGGCGTGAGCCATGGGCCCGTATCGAGTAGTGGACTCATAGAAGTGCCCGTTGACAATCCGCTCCAGCGTCAGGGCACCGTTGGGACAGGTGAGTGCACATAGCCCACAGCCCTCACAGGCGTACACGTCGATCCTGTCGGGCGTGATCGCGCCAAACCGGCAGCGCCGCTCACACTCGCCATCCTGCTGGCACTTCGCTGGATCACGAACCGCCACCTTTGCGCCCCAGAAGTCTCCCTGCGACTGGACTTCGGGGTTGAGCAGCAGGTGTAAATTGGCTGCGTCCACGTCGCAATCTGCCAGAACTGCGTTCTCTGCCAAAGCCGCGAAGCTGGCCAGCACGGTTGTCTTCCCCGTGCCGCCTTTTCCGCTAACGACCGTGACCTGCCGAGGTCGGTGTGGCATAACTTGGCCTCGCTTCGAGTTGAAGCCTCGGCGGCCGGCCCTTGGATCGCTGAGGGTCGGCATGTGTTGGCGTCCGCAGTAGTGAGCGCCGGCCACCGAGGCAAACCTGGGTATGACTGGTTAGGCTACCACCGGCCTCGACCGCCTCCCCCGAAACCACGTCCCATTCCGCGCCCCATGCCCATGCCGAATCCGCGTCCCATCCCCATGCCGAATCCGCGCCCCATACCCATACCGAATCCGCGTCCCATACCCCACCCCATGCCCATACCCATGCCAAATGGCTGGTATGGGTAGGCACCGGAGCCGCCGTAGAGGCCAGCGTACGGAGCACCAGAGGCAGAATACGGAGTACCCCAGCCGCCGTACCCAGGCATCATCGCGCCTGCGTACATGGGCGGGTAACCGGGGCCTGCGAAGCCGGCGTTCATTGGGCTGTAAGGGCTACAGAACCCACGTCCGCCGCCAGTCATCGGTCCCATACCGCCTGGTCCTGTTCCATCAAATCCTGGCATCCTTCTCGCCTCCTAAGAGTTAGTTGTTTCCTCGGGTCTGGTGCGATCACCGCCGTGTCATGGCCTGGCCGCACCGGGGGCATCTGATCTGTGTACAGGGGGCCCCGCGCTGATGGGCTCTGGTGGCGCCGCAACTGGGGCACACACACTGCCCTGCGGGCCCCATCGCTCTGCCTCCCATCCGGCCTCGACCGCCCCCCCCTCCCATGCCCGTCCCGCGGCCTGTACCCGGGCCCTGGCCCGTCGGTCCTGTGCCATCACCTCTCGGCATGGGTCCTCATCTCCTTTCTGTTCCGGACTACTTCCGCGACGACCCGATCGTAGGCATCGCGCAGCTCCGCCTGCCACTTGGGCAGCGCGTGAGACAGCGTCTCTCCGCGGGAGTACGCCTCGGCGATGCGCCTGTCGTGGGGGATGCGGAGCAGAAGCGGGATGTCGTCTGCACGGCAGTAGTTCTCTACGCCCGCGTCCCCGATACCGTCTCGGTTGATGAGAACTCCGCAGGGAACGTCCAGCGTACGACACGTGTCCACGGCAGCCTTGAGGTCGCTGAGGCCAAAGGGCGTGGGCTCGGTCACCAAGATGCAGTAGTCAGAGTCCTCGATAGTCTCCTGCATGGGGCAGGCCGTCCCTGGTGGCGCGTCGATAATCGTGATCATGTCAGAGTGGATCTCGCGCTTGACGGCGTGTGTGACGGGGCCGCTGCGCTGCTCTCCCACCTTGATCCGGCCCTGGTAGAAGTCAATCCCCTCTTCGGTGACTCCCTTCTCGAGCACGCCGACCTGCCGCTGCACTTCGCTGATTGCGTCCACCGGACAGCCGCAGGCACACACCCCGCATCCGGCACACAACTCGGGGAAGGTCAATACGGCGTCGCGTATGACCGCGATGGCGCTGAACTCGCACAGCTCCGCGCACCGACCGCACCGTGTGCACGTCTCCATATCCACCTCGGGCACCAGGATGTGAACGGGTTGGCGGTCGATGACGCGCGGACGCAGCAGAAGGTCGGCATTGGGTTCCTCAACATCGCAGTCGAGCAACTCGACCCCGCGTCCGCGCCCGTCGTTCAGGGCCACAGCGAGGCTTGTCGCCACCAGTGTCTTCCCCGTTCCCCCCTTCCCCGCCGCCACCGCTACTGTCAGTAGCTCGTCTGAAGTGTCTGTAGCGTTCATGGGTCCCGCTTTCGGCAACGTTGTGTGCGACATGAGCCGTCCGAACGAAGCGGCCGAGCCACCATGACGACAGCTCACGTCGCTCGTTCCAGGTCGCCCGCCTTCCACGCCTCAATGGCTTCCGCCACCGTTCCCTCGATCCCGAGGTAGGCGTCAATGCTACCCGCCGAGAGTCCCTGCAGTGCGTTTGGTCCCAGATTCGCGGCGATGACGGCTTCTGCTCCTGCATCGGCGACGATCTGGGCAGCCTGGACCCCGGCGCCGCTGCCCGCAGCAGCAGCGTCGTTCGAGACGACAGTGAACTCCATCGTCTCCGTCTCAACGACAACGAAGCACGAGCATCGGCCGAAACGGGGGTCGGCGGGCGCCTCCAGGCCATCACCGCGGGCGGCAACTGCGATCTTCATGGTCGACCTTTCTCTGTGCCCCGTCGGACGGAGCCACAGTGGACTCAGGTTTGTTCGGCCGGCTCCTGCTCTTCGAGCTGCGTGATCGTGTCCCGGACCTGGTTTAGCTGTGCCTCAAGCATCTCCGCCTGTGCCTTGAGGGCGTCCAGTTGGGCCTGGGGGTCGGGCGCCCATGGGCCTGGGGCGAAGGGAGGCACCGGCCCGGGCATGCCCGGCTGCCCTACGGCGCCCGGAACCGGCTGGCCCGCCTGCATCGCCTGCCACGCGGCAGCCATCTGAGGCGTCGGCCACTGGCCGGTCGTCAGGAACTGCGCGCCGGGGGGCAGGCCGCCCCACCCAGGGCTATAGCCGAACCGCATCCACCCCGGAAGGCCTGTTGCGTAGAACATGTTGCGTCGTCTCATCGGGGGTTGCTCCTTTCGTCAGCAGTAGAATGCTGCAATTGCCAGACGTGCGGCCGCGAACAGCAGAGCGGAAGCGCACGATTAGTGGTGGCAAGCGCTCTCTCCGGCCTCCAGCGAACCGTCGGTCAAGCGCGCCAGCGTCTCCTCCACCGTACCTTGGACGCCGGTTACCTGGTCGATGCTGTAGCTCTCGAACAACGCGATCGCCCGCGGCCCCATCCCACCAGCGACAATGCACTCGACACCGAGGTCGTGCAGCATCGCGGGCAAGCGTCCCGGCTCGTGGCCGGGATTCTCGATCCGTTCCTGTGCTCCGACCTTCCCGTCATCGATGTCGGCGACGACATAGCCCTCGCAGCGGCCAAAATGCGCGGCAACCTCTGCCCCATTTACTGCGATCGCGATTCTCATCCGGTGGCTCTCCCCGCTATATGTATTTGACATGGAGCCGGTCAAAAAAGAGAGCGTGCCGGCCGCTCTCAACTCCCCAACTGACGCGCCTTGCTTGCGAACTGCACCATTTGCGATCCGCGCCGCTCCAGGACTATTGCCCAGTCCTGCAAGTGGTGGCGGCCGACCGGCGTGACCCGGTAGACGTGACGTTTCGGCCCGCCGGGGCCGGGCTCCCAACGAGAGGTAACACAGCCCGCACGCTCCAGTTCTCTCAACATCCGGTAGACCGCCCCGATGTCGATCTCAGAATCGGTCAGCGCCAACTCTGGAATGCGGTCCAGCAGTTCGTACCCATAGCGAGGCCCGTCTTCGCACAACAGATAGAGCACGACCGGCTCGATGAGCCGCGACAGCTTGCCCAGCGAGCAGGAGCAAGGCCCGAACTGCCTGCCATGTCTTCTGCATTGTCCCTGCCTAGGCATCTCTCGGTCCTCTATATGTAAAACACATATACCACTAGGCCGGTTCCTTGTCAATGCCATCTTCGCCGCGGTCCTCTTCCCATCCTTCGCCGGGGTCGGGAATACCAGTGGTTGACCGCGTGGGCGGCCCGCGCTATGCTTCCCTCAACATTCGCCTTACCGGAGGTGCCAACATGACGAGCCTGGCGGCCCTGGTACTCGGCGGGTCGATCCCAGTGCAGCAGCCCGTCGAGGTCACAGTCCTGCGTACCATCACCGTCTGGGAAGCTCAAGAGCACCTCAACTTCCCCTGGGCTTTCCGCGGACCTGATGGCTTCATCGCCCTCAACTGCTCGATTGGCCAGCACACGGTGACCGAACGCGGGATGCGGCTGGTGTCGGAGGATGACGGAGAAACGTGGACGCGACCCACAGAAGCGACGGTCGGCGGCATGGGGACACTGCTGAGCGATGGGCGGGCCGTCATGCTGTCGTGCTGGAACCCCAAGACGAACGATGAGGGGGCGTACCTGGTAACGACGACGTACTACGCAGACGGCGGCAGGGGTCCCAGCGAGAGAGTGCCGGGCGCGATCACGCTGCCGTTCAAGATGGCGCCCCACTTCCACCGGAGCCTTGTGGAACTCCCGGACGGCAGCCTCATCGCGACGATCTACGGTCGCCAGGAGGGGCACACCAAGTACACGTCAGCGGTCGTTCGCACCGAGGACAGGGGAAAGCACTGGCGATTCCTCTCGGTCATCGCGCATTCAGAGGAAGTGGGTAGCGAGGGCTTCTGCGAGCCAGCCATTGAGCGGCTGGCCAACTCCGACTTGCTGTGCGCCATGCGCGTCGGCGGGCCGCTGCACACCTGTCGTTCGACGGATGGCGGCCAGACATGGAGCGCACCCGTCGCTGTCGCGGATCACGGCGTCTGTCCGGACCTGCTGCTGCTGAGCAACGGCGTCCTCGTACTGAGTTTCGGGCGACCGAATGTGGACCTGCTTTTCTCGCCGGACGGCACCGGCAACGAGTGGGTGAATGGCGTCACGCTCTATCGCGGACAAGGGTGCAGCTACACATCGCTGATGGAAGGCGAGAATGGTGACCTCATGGTCTTCTTCTCGCAGTCCGGCTTCTGTGGTGCCGAGGGACCGGGGCCGTTGAACATGATCCGCTCGGCGCGGCTGTCAGTGAGGCGCCCAGGTGCGCCATGAGGCCCAGCCGTCCAGCCGGAGGCGGTCGGGCACGCTACGTCGATCTACACCAATCCAACGGGCCACCGGCGAGTGGCCGGACGGAGGACGATGATGGATCGTCGCCGACTTCCCTTTGTGAAGGTGTGCGGCTTGACGAGCGTCGGGCACCTGCGAGCCGCCGAGGCCCTCGGAGCGCGCTACGTCGGGCTGATCGTGGAGGTGCGGCGTTCGCCTCGCTCCCTGAGGCGTGAGCAAGCGCGCTTGATGGCACGCGCCGCCCGCGCACGCGCGGTCCTGGTTACCACTGCCACGGAGGCGGATGCAGTAGCGGAGATGGCAGGATTCGTGCGGCCTGATGTGGTGCAGCTCCACGGATCGGCAGGTGCGGCCCTGGTCGAAGAGCTGCGCACCTCGCTGGAGGGGGTCGAGATCTGGCAGGTGGTCCCGCTTCCGGTGGAAGGTGACCTGGCGAGCCGAGCGGAGGCCCAACTCCGAGCGGAGGTGCAGGCGGCCATCGCGGCCGGAGCCGACAAGCTGCTGATCGACTCCGCCAGAGGGGGGCAGGCGGGAGGGACGGGCGTGCCGGCCGACTGGGAGACAGCGGCCGCCCTGGTCGAGGTTGCCGGCGGAACACCGGTCATACTGGCCGGCGGACTGAACCCCGCGAATGTGGGGCAGGCCGTTCGCTGCGTGGGACCGGCGGGTGTGGACGTCTCGTCCGGCGTCGAGTCGGCGCCGGGGGCGAAGGATCCCCGCCTCATGCGCGACTTCTTCCGCGCTGTGACGGTGCTCACATGAGTAAACAAACCGTATCGAACGTCTGCAACCCTGAGGGTACGTCGCTCGTTCTTATACTTGCCAAGCCAGTGCAAAACACCGGAGGGCAGTCGATTTGCAGATCTGTTACAGAGGCATCGAGGCGGGTGCAGCAATGGGACCGCGGGGAATCGGCACGTACCGAGAACTCAAGATCAATCTCTCGCCCCGGGCGCGGCGGGTGATCGAGGAGTTGATCGATGCACGTCGGAGCCCGGAGGACGTGCTGAGGCGACTGGTTCGGGAAGAGGGTTGCGACGACGCCGAGGCCTACGGTTACGTGCGAGAGGTTCTGTATCGCTCTGCAATGGAGTTGACAGGAGCAGAGACGCGCCCGCGACTCGCTCGCTAGCCCGACGCCGCCCAGAAGGCGACCCAGCCGGCGGAGTGCGCCCTTCACAGCCAGCCTTGACGACCGTTCCGTCCTGCACGCCCTGGCAGCGCGCCAGCACCGACCCTACGCTCCCCCCAAGGCGCGGCGTACACGCGTCAGCGAAGGTGCCCCCAAGCGACGGTGTTGTTGACGGTGCGAGAAGCCGTCTGCTATAATCACCAAGACACGCTCCCCGGGAGCGTGTCCAACACTTGGCGGCGCCCTGTGTTTCCCTTCTTGGAGGCTGGCCAGCATGTTGGACATCAACCGCATCCTGCGCACGCTGCCCCATCGGTTCCCATTCCTTCTCGTCGATCGAATCCTGGAGATGGAGCCAGGAAAGCGCGCCGTCGGCATCAAGAACGTAACCTTCAACGAACCATTCTTCCAGGGCCATTGGCCGGAGATGCCGGTCATGCCCGGCGTTCTGATACTGGAGGCCATGGCCCAAGTAGGCGGCGTCCTTCTGTTGGCTCAGGCCGACAACGAGGGCAAGCAGGCGTACATCGGGGGCGTGGACAAGGTCCGGTTCCGCCGCCGCGTCATCCCGGGAGACCAGTTGCTGATCGAGGTCGAGATCGCCAAAGTCAAGGGCGACATTGGTCGGGTCAAGGCTACCGCCAAGGTCGACGGTGAGATCGCCGGGGAGGGGGTCTTCATCTTCGCCCTGACCCCCCTAGAGCCAGACGAACCCGGCACCTAAACGGGGAGCTGTGGACGCATGCCAGTTCACATTCACCCGACGGCAATCGTGGCGCGCGGGGTCGAGCTTGGCGATCACGTGAGGATCGGGCCGTACGCGATCATCGACAGCCACGTCAAGGTGGCTGACGACTGCACCATTGACGCCCACGCCCGGATCTGCGAGTTCACCGAGATCGGCCGAGGCAACCACATCCACCAGGGCGCGGTGTTGGGGGACCTGCCCCAAGACGCAAAGTTCCAGGGCGAGGTTACGCACCTCAAGATCGGCGACAACAACAAGATCCGCGAGTACTCCACGATCCACCGGGCCTCAGGGGAGGGGCAGATGACCGTTGTCGGCTCCAGCAACCTGCTGATGGCCTACAGCCACATTGGGCACAATTCGCAGGTTGGCGACGAGATCCTGCTCGCCAGTTACTCGGGGGTCAGCGGCCACTGCGTCATCGAGGACTACGCAAACATCGCGGGCTTCGTGGGAATCCACCAGTACGTGACGGTCGGCACCATGGCGATGATCGGTGGAATGTCGCGGGTCGTAACCGACGTTGCGCCGTACTGCATGGGTCAGGGCAACCCTATGGAGCTGCACGGTCTGAACTACCGGGGCCTGATCCGGCGAGGCCTCTCGGACAGTGGGCGCCGGGCTCTGAAGCGCGCCTACCGTGCGCTGTTCCGATCGACTCTCACCTTCGAAGAGGCTGCGCAGAAGATCAGGAGCGAGGTAGAGATGACCCCTGAGGTTGAGGACCTCGTTGCTTTCCAGGCCGCGATCGGGCAGGGCTACGCCGGCAGACAACGCGACCCGTACGGGAAGAAGAAGTGATCGCTTCCGGCCATACGCCGAGTGCGCCTGCCGCGGACGAAGGCCCGCAACAGCCGCCCACCGTGTGCTTCGTGACGGTCGATCCCTCCGGCGACGCAATCGCTGCGGCCCTGGCCGAGGAGCTCAAGGCTCAGGGCCCCATCAAGCTATACGGCGTCGGCGGGCCCGCCATGCGTGGAGCAGGCGTCGAGCTGCTCTGCGATACGATGGAGTGGAGCGCCCTGGGGGTGGTAGCGTACCTGCGCGTCTACTGGCGAGCGCGGCAGGGGAACCTCTGGATTCGCCGGCGACTTCGGGAGCTGAAGCCAGACCTGCTCGTCCCGATCGACTGCGGCGCCTTCAACGTGCCGATCGCGCGGACCGCCAAGCGCTCCTACGGACAGAAGGTCCTGTATTACATCCCGCCCCGATGCTGGTCGCGGAGCTGGAAGGTCAAACGCCTGGCCGAGGTGGCTGATTACGTTGCCGTGCCGTTCCCCTGGAACGTGGAGGGGGATGACGGGACGGGCCGCGTTCGGTTTGTCGGCCATCCGGCGGCTGACCTGCTATCCAAGCTGGCACCGCGGGATGAGATGCTCGAGAACCTGGCACTCGACCCCGAGCGGCTGACGCTTGGCGTGCTCCCGGGTAGCCGGAAACTGGAACTGAGCATTCACTTGCCAATCCTGCTTGAGGCAGTCAGTCTGCTGCGCGGTGAGTTCCCCGAGCTCCAGGTTGTGCTGTCGCGGGCGCCGAGCGTGCAGCCAGGGCTCATCGAGGGTCGGCTGCAGCAGAGCGGTCTTGCGGATGGCCGGGTCGTGGAGGGGGCCGGACCGGCGCTACGCGCCGCGGACGTCGCTCTGGTCTGCCTTGGTACCGCGACGCTTGAGGCCTGCGTGTTGGGCCGCCCGACGGTCGCGTTCTACCGTGGCACCGCGCTTCAGGGCCTTGAGCTGCGGATAAAGCCGCCGAAGACCGAGTTCTTCGCCATGCCAAGCATCATAGCCGGCGAGCGTGTGCTCCCGGAGCTGATCCAGAACGAGGTGATCCCCGAGCGGCTCGCGGAGGAAGCGGCTCACCTCCTGCGTGATCCCCATGCGCGTGAGGAGGCCGCAACCCGCCTGCGGGAAGTCGCTGCAGCGCTCGGCGGTGACGGCGCAACGGCACGGGCAGCGTCGGCGGTGCGAGCAGCCCTGGCCGGGCAGTGGGGCGGTGGTGGGCCGCACGCGCCATCGGGCGCCATCAGGACGTCGGCGGACGACAGACCGGCTGTGGTACGATGAAAGAGCTTCTCAGACTGCGGCACTTCGCGTCGCGAGCGGGCCCTGTCCTCGTGTGCGCGCTCATAGCGATCGTTCTCACCAGCGGGCTGCAGGGGCTGGCGATCTGGCAGACCAACAACGTCCTGCGGGTCGCCTTCAGGAACACCGCGGTGGGCGACGCCGGTGACGACGCATCGGGCGACAGCACAGCAGGCCTCGGCCAGGCCAAGCGCAAGCTGCACCGTGTGTTTCCCGGTGTGATGGAACTTGCGGAGCGAGTGGGCGAGCCGCTCAATGAATGGTGGCGCGGCGTGTTCCACATCGACAGCGCCCCGTCCGAGGTCGCGCGACTCCGCCGGTCGCTGCTGGCCGCATGTGTTGCGCTCATGATCCTGGGTGTCTCGGCAAGCTTTGCCGACATGGTCGGGATCTACCTGGTCCAGTATATTGGCCACAAGATCCTCTACGGCGTGCGACAGAGCCTGTTCGAGCACCTGCAGAGCCTGTCGCTCACCTTCTTCGAGAACCAGCGCTCCGGCGACCTCATCTCGCGGCTGAGCAACGACACAACACTCATGCAGGCGCTGTTCACCTCGCCGGTGGCTGCCTTGCTGGGTGCCCCGCCCACCTGCCTGGCGATGCTCGTCATCATGCTGGTACTGAACTGGCGTCTGTCGATCGCCATCTTGATACTGCTTCCCATCGTGTCCGGGCTGGCGGCGTGGCTGGGCAGCAAGCTGAAGCGCTACTCCCGGAGGGTGCAGGCGCGCATGGCGGACCTGGTGGCCTTCGTCGAGCAGACCCTCAGCGGTATGAGGGTCGTGCAAGCCTTCGGCATGGAACGTCACGTCGCGGAGTTGTTTGAGAAGGCGAACCAGCTCACGTTCCGCGCCGCAATGCGGCAGGCGCGAGTGCGCTCCGCGAACGCCCCTGTGGCCGGCCTGTTGCTGACCGTCGGCATCGTCACCGCGCTGCTGGTCGGCGGCAACGAGATCATCGCAGGGCGCATGGAAGCCTCCGACCTGGTGACTTTTGTCCTGGCCATGCAGCTTCTCGGATCGAACGTCAGCCGGTTCACACGGCTCAACCTCACCGTGCAGCAGGGCGCCGGCGCGTGCGGCCGGATCTGGGAGATCATGGACGTCGCGCCTGACCTGACGGATGCGCCCGACGCGATCGACATGACTGACACGGAAGGACGCGTCACCTTCCGTGATGTATCCTTTGCCTACGACAAGGACCTGAGCCCGGTACTCTCCGACGTGGATCTGGACATCAGCGCCGGCGAAGTCCTGGCCGTCGCGGGCCCGAGCGGCGCCGGCAAGAGCACGTTGGCGAACCTCGTCCCCCGGCTCTATGACGTCACCTCGGGGCAGGTGCTGGTAGACAGCGTGGACGTCCGCAAGCTGAAGCGCGCGTCCCTGCGGCGTCTCGTCGGGATCGTGCCGCAGGAGACCTTGCTATTCGGGACCACTGTGAAGGAGAATATCGCCTACGGGCGACCCGAGGCGAGCGAGGATGAGATCGTTGCTGCCGCGAAGGCAGCTCAGGCGCACGGGTTCATATCGGCCCTGGCGGAGGGCTACGATACTCAGATCGGCGAGAGGGGCGTGAAGTTGTCCGGGGGCCAACGACAGCGGATCGCCATCGCGCGCGCCCTGCTCCGCAACCCACGGATTCTCATCCTGGACGAGGCGACCTCATCCCTTGACGCCGAGAGCGAGAGCGCCGTCCATACAGCCATCAACCGGCTTCTGGACGGTCGGACAGCTTTCATCATCGCGCACCGGCTCTCCACGATCCGGGACGCAGACCGGATCCTGGTGCTGGATCGAGGCCGCATCGTCGAGGAGGGAACCCACGAACAGCTCATGCGCAGCGGCGGCCTGTACCGAGCCCTGTACGAGACCCAGTTGCGCGAAGAGAAGGCATCCGTCGCCCCGGAGCTGACACCCGAGACATGAATCCCAACTCCTCGCCATTCGGCTGGCAGTACTACGCATACAACGGCGTGCTCATCGCTGCATCGCCCTTGATCGCAGCAGCAATGGCCTGGCGGATGGGGGTCCGCGGCAAGTCCCGCGACGGCCTCTCCGAACGGCTGGGCCATTACTCCAGTGAGGTGTCCCGTCTGAAGGAGGCAGGGGATCCGGTCATCTGGATGCACGCTGTCTCGGTGGGAGAAGTGGCTGCGGCCGCCTCGATCCTCGCCGAGATCCGCAAACAGGCGCCCCTGGCACGGCTGGTCCTCTCTACCACCACACCGACCGGGCGAAGCCTTGCCGAGAAGCGCGATATGCGCGTTGATGCTCTTGTCTACTTCCCCTTTGACCTGCCCTGGATCGTCCGGCGGGCTCTGGACGCGATCGGTCCGGATCTTCTCGTCACGGTCGAGACCGAGCTGTGGCCCAACCTGTTCGCGCACGCTCAGCGCCGGGGCGCGAAGACAGCGGTGGTGAATGCCCGCTTCTCAGACCGCGCCCTGAGGCGCGTGCGACCTGTGCGCTGGCACTACCGCTGGATGCTGAGCAAGGTGGATGCTGTCCTGGCGCAGTCAGAGATCGACGCGGAACGCTACATCAGTCTCGGAGCCGCGGGCACCAGGGTAGAGGTAACGGGCAACACGAAGTTCGACGAGGACTTCCCTGAGGTCTCCACCGTCGAGCGAGCCAAGCTCCGCCAGGACCTCGGACTCTCGGCCGAGGTGCCAACCTGGGTTGTGGGTAGCACTCGCGAGGGCGAGGAGTCGATGGTGCTCGATGCCTTGGCCAAGCTCAGACTGGCACGCCACGATCTGCAGCTCATCATCGCCCCGAGGCATCCGGAGCGAGGCGCTGAGGTGGCGCAACTCGTCTCCGAGCGCGGGTACCACCCGATCAGGCGGACACAACTACTCGAAGCGGCTCAACGGGGCGAACAGCAGGCTACATTTGCTGACCACCCCGAGGACTCGGTGCTCATCCTCGATACCATCGGCGAGCTTGCGAGGGTGTATGCTGTGGCCGACGTCGTGACGGTGGGAGGCAGCTTCGTCAAGTGGGGCGGACACAACATGCTCCAGCCGATGGCTCAGGGCAAGCCCGTCATCTTCGGCCCCCACACACACAACTTCCGGGACGTGGTCAGCATTGTCCTGGCGGCCGGCTCCGCGGTACAGCTCTCCGGGGCTGCGGAGCTGGCGGACGCGGTCAGCCACGTCCTCTCGTCGGCCGGGGAGGCGGAGCTGCTCTCCGTGAGAGCGCAGAAGGTCATAAGGGGGAACCGGGGCGCCTCCGCTCGAGCGGCGGCCAGACTGGTTGAGCTCGTCGGAGCTCAGGGCCGAGAACCCCACTGAAGGGCGGGGCAGGACGCATCATGGAGGCCCGAGCGGCGGTTCCCGCGAAGGAGCCACCGCTTCAGGTGATGGGGTCCCGTTCTCCGGAGGCGGGGCCGGGCAGACGCTCACCATTCCGCATGCTTGGTCGGAGCAACCGGTGTCTCTCCGTGGCTATTGGGAGGCGGTGATCAGCGGCGAGAGACGGGGCCCTCTGGCGGCCACGTTCGCGACGGGCTTGCGGCTGGCCAGTGTCGCGCAGTGGGCCGGTCTGCACGCCAATCTGGCTGTCTACCGCACCCGGATACGGGAGCGCGCCAGACTGGGCTGTCCCGTGTTGGTCGTCGGCAACCTGACCCTCGGCGGGACGGGCAAGAGCACTACGACGGTCTACCTGGTCAGGAGGCTCGCGGAGAGAGGCATCCGGGCGGGGGTGGTCCTCCGAGGCTACGGCCGCAAGGCGGGGAATGCGCCACTGCTCGTCAGTGACAGCTCGCGCATACTTGCCACACCCGACGAGGGCGGCGACGAGGCCGTGATGCTTGCAGGTCTGCTCCGCGGAACGCCTGTGGCTGTGGGCCTGCGGCGGGAGAAGGTCGGACGACTCCTGCTGCGCGAGGCTGGAGTTGACGTTGTGGTCCTTGACGACGGCTTTCAGTACTTCCGACTGCAGCGTGATGCGGACATCGTGCTGGTCGATGCCTCGCGCTCGATCGAGGCGGACCGCCTGTTCCCGGCAGGTACGCTGCGAGAACCCCACGATCACCTGCGCCGCGCGACGCAGGTCTGGGTTACTCATGCGGAGCTGGTGGACCCCGCGCGCGTCAGTGGGCTACAGAAGTGGGTGGGCCGGCAAGCGCCCAACGTGCCGATCGTGGTGGCAGAACATCGTCCTACCGAGATGCGGCCGCTGGGAGACCAGGCGGCACCGGCCCCGGGGGCGAGAGTCATCGCGCTCTCGGCACTCGGCAACCCGTTGTCTTTCGAATCGGCACTGGTGAAGCTGGGCTACGAGGTGCAGCCACTTCGACTCGCCGATCACCACTGGTACGCAGAGCGCGACTGGGACATCGTGCGCGCCGCCGCAACAGCGGCCGGTGCGGAGCACGTGGTCACCACAGAGAAGGACGCCACAAAGCTTCCGCGCCCGATCCCGGAAGACCTGGCGTTGCACGTGTTGGGGTGCGAGCTCCGTATCACGGCCGGTCAGCAAGCGGTAGACGACATCATCGAGGCAACACGGTCATGGCTCGGCGAAAGAAACACCCGCTCCGCCGCGCTGTCGAGCGTTTCCTGACAAGGTGCGTGGCTGCCCCGGTCTGCGCGCTGGTGCAGTTACTCCCTCTGCGCTGGGCCCAGCGACTGGGCAACGTCCTGGGCACCGTTCTCTTCCTGGCCAGCCCCCGGCGGCAGCGCCTCGCCGACGACAATCTGAAAGCCGTCTTTGGGGATCGGTTCTCTCCGGCGGAGCGCCGGCGGATTCGGCTGACCGTCTCCCGGAACGTCTGCAAGCTGTTTCTCGAGCTGTTCAAGCTGCCCGCCCTGGATCATCAGGCGATACGGCAACTGGTCCCGCTGGAGAACCCGGAGATCCTGCGGGAGGCTGTGGAACGCGGGAGAGGCGCTATCATCCTGACAGGGCACGTGGGCAACTGGGAGCTCCTCGGAGCGCGAGCCGCCGCCGAAGGCTTCGACGTTGCTGTGGTGGCACGCGATGCGTCCGACGCGCGGGTCGCCGCATTGGTCAATCGGTCGCGGGAGAGCGCCGGGATGCGCGTCCTGGGCCGCAACGACCTGAAGGGCATGCTGCGCCATCTCCGGAGCAACGGCTGCCTGGGCATTCTGCCGGACCAGCACGCCAAGTCCGGTTCGGTGCGCATGACGTTCCTCGGCAGACCGGCCTGGGTGCCGAAGGGCCCGGCGACCCTGGCCCTGCGAACCGGCTGCGCACTCGTAGTCGGCTTCTGCACCCGTGGCAAGAACGACGAGCTGTCGGCAAACATAGTGGGGGAGATCGACCTGGGCGTGCCGGAAGACCGGGACCAGGCGGTGTTGGTTATCATGGAGAGGATCAACGGGATTATCGAGGAAGAGATACGCAGGACGCCGGAGCAGTGGCTCTGGCTACACGACCGATGGAAGGACAGCGCCGGCGGCACCGACGGAGATCGACCGCGTACGGAAGCGAAACCAATGGAGGCCGGGTCCGGAGGCTGATTTGAGGATACTGCAGGTCATCACGCCTTCGCGCTTCTCCGGCGCCGAGCGCGTGTGTGTCGAACTCTCGGAGGAGTTACACGGGCTCGGTCACCACGTCGAGGTGGTCACGAAGCCCAACTCGCACCTGGCCGCCGCCCTGGCGGACCGGGGCATCGATTGTCACGTGATGCGCATCGGCGGCAAGCTCAACCTCTCTGCTCCGCTGATCATCGCCCGCACAGCACGCGGCCTGCAGGCCGATCTCATCCACACACACCTTTCGACGGCATCCCTGTGGGGGGCGGTGGCGGGGCGCTTGCTGGGCATACCGGTCATAACGCACGTCCACGCTCTCAATACGTCGATCTGGTACCGAGGAGCCACTCAGCTGGTGGCGGTGGCCGATGCCGTACGGGAGCATCTGGCCGCCCATGGCATCGCCCGTAACCGCATCTCGGTCGTCCACAATGCTACCGATCTCGGCGACCTGTCTGTCGAAAGCGGACGAGACGGCATACGGGAGGAGCTCAGCCTCGACCCCGCTGACCCGCTGGTGGTAGTGACGGCCCATCTGTCACCGAAGAAGGGGCACCGCATCCTGCTCCACGCGCTGCAGACGCTGGGCCGCCAGAACGTTCGCTTTCAGTGCCTGTGCCTGGGTGAAGGTCCGGAACTGGGTACGCTCCAGGGCCTGGCGCGACGACTGGGTATGGGTCAGGCGGTCCGGTTCCTGGGGTTCCGTGACGATGCAAGGCAGATCGTCGGCAGCGCGGATGTGGTTGTCTTGCCCTCGGTTCGGGGAGAGGGCCTCCCCCTTTCGCTTCTGGAGGCCGCAGCGATGGGCAAGCCCGCCGTCGCCTCCCAACTGGCCGGGTTGCCGGAGATCATCGTGGATGGCGAGACAGGCTATGTCGTCCAACCGGCAAACCCAGACGCCCTGGCCTCCCGACTGGGGAAGCTGCTTGCGGACGCCTGTCTCAGAGAGCGCATGGGCCGTGCCGCCCGGGCGCGCGCTCAGGAGCTGTTCACGCGAGACAGACGCGCTCGCGAGATCGAGCGGATCTACGTGGCGGCGCTGGCCAGCTCGGAGGCCGACCGCGCGGAGGCCGCCGCGAACCTCACTCCTGACGAGGCCGTTGAGCGCGCAACTGACCGCAGGCCGCGCTAATGCTGCCACCACGGCTGTGGCGCAGACTCACGTTCATTCCCGCCCGACGCAAGCGCCGCACGAAGCCAGACATCTCGCGATCCCCCGGACGCTCGAACGGGAGACCCTCGATTGGGTTGTAGGGGATCAGGTTCAGATGGTGCCGCCTGGCACGCAGCAGCTCCGCGAGCTGGGCCGCATGCTCCGGTTGGTCGTTCAGGCCCCGCAGCAGCACGTAAGCGTACGTGACTGGCTGCCCCCGATGCCGCCGTGAGAACTCGTCGCAGGCCGCCAGCACCTCCTCGATGGGGTCCCTCACGCCAGGCATGAGCCGTCGCCGAAGCTCATCGTTCGGGGCATTCAGCGAGATGGCCAACTCCGTCGCGGCGCCATCGGTCGCGTACTCCCGGATGCCCTGGGCCACGCCACTGGTGGCCACGGTGATTCTCTGAGGAGATATCCCCCAGCCGTGCTTGTCGGTGAGAATGGCGATGGCCTCGACCACCGCAGAGAGGTTGTGCATCGGCTCGCCCATACCCATGAAGACGACGTTCCGGGCCGATCCGAGGACCGCACGGAGGGCGATGGACTGCCGCACGATCTCACCGGGGGTCAAGTTGCGCACCAACCCATCCGCCCCCGAGGCACAGAAGGCACAGCGCACCGCGCACCCGACCTGACTCGAGAGGCACAGAGCTGCACTGCGAGCCCCCGTCTGCATCCGGACGCATTCTACCGTCTCGCCATCGTCCAGGGGCAGCAGGAGCTTGGCCGCGTCCGGGGCGCCGGAGGTCGCGATCGACTCAGCCCAGCCAATGGTGAATTGCTCACTCAGTATCGCTCGCAGGGCAGCGGGCAGGTCGGTCATCTCGCCGAAGTCCCTGGCGAGCCCCTCGTGAGCCCACCTGAACACTTGGTCGGCACGATACCGGGGATGGCCCTGCCTTACCAGGCGCTCCGTGAGCTCCTCGTGAGTGAGGCCGTAGAGATCTTCCGAGCCGGCGCCTTCAGTCATCTTCGGGTCTGCTGTTTCTGCCACAGCTCCCTCACGCGGTCCAGGGAATCGATCTCATCAGGCGGCTTGTCCAGTCGCAGCCGCTTGATCCGGGGGAAGCGGAGCGCGAAGCCGCTCTGGTGCCGCGAACTCTTGTTCACCCCGTTGAAGGCCACTTCAATGACGATGGCCGGCGGCACGAGAACGCCGGTGCGGAACTCCTTGATCGCGCTCTTCCGGAAGTGGTCGGTCAGGAATGCTATCTCCTTGTCCGTAACACCCGAATAGGCCTTGCCGACGGTTGCCAACCGGTTGCCGTCACGCACGGCGAAGGTGTAGTCGCTGAGCAGACCGCGACGCTTCCCGTGACCGTACTCGGCGGCCACGATGACGACGTCGAAGGTCGCCAGCGGCCGCTTCAGTTTCAGCCAGCCACGACCGCGCTTGCCCGGCTGATACGTTGAGTCCGGGGCCTTCAGAACCAGACCCTCATTCCCACGCTCCAGTGCAGCCTCGAAAGCCGCCTGGATGGTCTCCTCGTCCTCGCCCGGCTGCAGCTCAGACGTCCGTGTATGCGGGCCCCCGGCCAGGCTCTGCAGGCGCTCCCGCCGCTCCGTCAACGGCGCCTTCAGCAACGGCGTGCCATCGATAGCCAACAGGTCAAAGCCCACAAAGGCGACCGGGACCTCCTGCAGGATGCGCTTGCCGGGACGCTTCCTGCCGACCCGCCTGGAGAGCTGCCCGAAGCCGAGTTGGTCCTCCCCGGCCTGAGCGATGATCTCGCCGTCGCACAGGAGCTCCCGGCCGGCGTCGTCAAAGGCAGCGACGACTTCGGGGAACTGGCTCGTCACCTCGTCAAGTGTGCGTGAGTAGACCCGGGTCTCCCTGCCATTGGAGTGCACCTGAGCCCGTATGCCGTCGTACTTGTCCTCAACCAGCCACGCCGGGCCGATGGCAAGCGCTTCAGCGGCCTGGTCAATGGCCGTGGCCAGCATGAACTTGAGCGGGTGGAAGAGCGTCAGTCGCGCCTCGCCAAGGCGATCCTCCCGCGCCAGGAGGGCGGCCTGCCCGATGTCCCCCAGAAGCATGTTCGCCCGGCGCACCGCCTCCGGATCGCGTCCGAAGGCTGCCGCGAGCGCGTCCTCGACGAGGCTCTCCTGTACCCCGATCCGCATGCCCGAGGTGATGACCTTCACGAGGTAGCCGGCCGCGGCCGGCCGACAAGAGCGGAGCGCGTCCGCCAGGACCTCTCTCCGATCGGCCGCTGTCGGGAGCTTTGACAGCGATTCGAATAACCGTTTGGCCTCCGGGAGCGTCATACTGGAAGGGGGTGGGGATCGCGAGCCCAGGAGTTCGGCGATGGCCTCGCCGCTGTCGCCGAGACGCACGTGAGTCGCGTCGTACGCCTCGCGCGCGATGCCGGTGATCTGGATGGCCGCGTCTCTCAGCAACGCGCCTCCAACCTTCACCGTGAGCTCGCTGCGCAGAGGAAACGGGCGGCCGGTGAGGAAAACGGCTGCGACCGGGAGCTCCTCAGGGGGCAGACCCCGCAAGTAGGCTGCCAGAATGGACCTCTTCTCGAGCCTCTTTCTCGTGGCAGCAACCTCATCCGCCACGGACGCGAACGAGTCCACGGATCATGCCTCCGGGACGGCGCTGTACCCGAGCTCCCTGGCCGACATACTCCGCATCGTCCGCCACCCCGATCGGGACGGACTTGCGTTTCTCATTTCGGCCTTGAGCAGCCCGTTCATTGTCTGTGCCGTCGTCGGCGCTGCCCTGGCGATGAAGCTGGCCCCCTCGTGGCGAGAGACAGCCCTGTGGGGTGCCATGGGGGCCGTCCTGGCGGGCCTGGTGCCCCTTGCTGTTTGTTTCCTCCTGCTGCGCAGGGGAAGCGTCGAGGACATCCACGTGGCTGACCGGAGCCGGCGTTGGATTCCGCTGGGGACAGCGATGACCAGCGGCGTACTCGGGCTGCTCGCTCTGCGTCTCATGGGTACTCCCATCGAGCTCCAGGCTCTCGGCGCGGCGTACCTGGCCAACGCCGTCGCCTTCGGCCTTGTGTCGCTCATGTGGAAGGTCAGCATCCACGCCGGTGTGTTCAGCGGCGCCCTTGCGGCCTGCGCGGTGGCCATCAGTCCATGGTGGTGGATGGGGCTCACCGCGGTGCCGCTCGTCGTCTGGGCACGCACCAGGCGGGGTCGGCACACGGTTCCTCAGGGACTCGTCGGGAGTTGCCTTGCCATCGTCGTCACCGCGGTCACCTACCTGGCCGTCGTCGGGTACTGAATGGAAGTCCACGATTCTCGATCGGATCTTGAGGATCAATGCGCTGCATGAGCATCGACCGATCACCGTACAGGCGCCGGGCGGGGGGTAGGAGCGGTTTCAACCGCGATGCCGTTGCCGTGTCGTTGTTGCCTTTGTGCTGCCGGACGAGTGTCGCTGGATCCGCTGGCTGGGAACGGCAACGGCGAACGACGGTCGCGGTTGAAACCGCTCCTACCCCTCAGCACCGCCAGACAACAGCAACGACCCAGAAAGGCCGGCCTGCAACCGCTATCTCGGGCCTCTTCCTCAACACGACCTTGCTTGCGCTCTTGAGAGATGAGCGCAAGATTCGAAATCGCGGATTCCTATTCAGGCCAGCGACGACCGCCAACAACGAGGAGGCTCGGTCTTGATCCTGGCGGAGGAAGCAATCAAGCGGGAGAAGCGCCGCATCGTGCGGGTGGCCGTCGTCGGGGCCTGCCTGTACCTGCTCCCCCTCGGCGTCGTCGCGTTTCTCAGGGGCGAGAGCCCGTGGGAGGTGCCCTACTACCACGTCGCCATCCCAATCGTCGTCATGTGTCTGGCGCCGGTCTCCTACTTGCTGATGCCCCTGTTCGACAGCGTCCTAGTTTTCGGCCGGCCGCGCCCCACGACCCCGCGCGCCGCCCTCATCACTCGCTGCGTCGTGACCAATGCCATGGGTGTGCTGGCGCTGTGGGTCTTCTTCCACTCGCAGAGCCTCAGGTGGTTCCTGGTTCTGTGGGCGCTGGGGTTGCCGGCCGTGTTCGGTATCGTCCGGCGCATTGGCGCCTATCAGGGCGCGCTTGATAGGATCGTGAGCGGCGAGGCGGACGAGCCCGAGTAGCGCGTCGAAGGCCTCAGCGTACCGTGATGGTCGGATCCCGCCAGTGGGACGCGCCAGCGGCTTGCCAGTTGAACAGCTCGAACTGCAGGCGCCCCGTGTTCTCGGGCACCGTGAAGTCCAGCTTGACCTCCTGCCACTCTGTTGTCCCGGTAATCGGCGTGCTGGTGACCCACTCCCCCGTCCCCCGCCCCGTGCCGTCACGATGGAAGAAGGTCACCCTCACCAGAGCCCCGTGCTCGGCTGAGACGACGCTGTCTGTACGGCACTTGACAGCGAAGATGACGCGACTGCCGGGCGCCAGCCGCGAACTGTAAAGCCCCCATCCCCCACGTTCCCCGGGCGAACTGGTACGTA